>NZ_JASCPT010000180.1:0-8208 GCF_029959775.1 Pseudomonas sp. PS01270
TCAGGGAGAATGGTGTTGCAAGAGCTGACGCCTTCGCGAGCAGGCGCGCTCCCACAGTGATCAGCAGTGTCAACAGATTTTGTGTTCACTGCATCACCCTGTGGGAGCGAGCCTGCTCGCGAAAACGGTACAGCAGGCGCTACACGACTGTCAGAAGAGCACCTTCGCCACATCCGCAAACCGCTTGGCAAAGTGCACGGTAATCCCTTCCTTCAGGTAATCCGGCAATTCCTCAAAGTTACCCCGGTTCGGCTCCGGCAGAATCAATTCGAAAATCTTCTGCCGGCGCGCTGCGATCACTTTCTCGCGCACGCCGCCGATTGGCAGTACATGCCCGGTCAGGGTCAGTTCGCCGGTCATCGCCACGCCTTTTTTCGGTGGCTGATTACGTGCGAGGGAGAGCAGGGCGCTGGCCATGGTTACGCCGGCGCTCGGGCCGTCCTTCGGCGTTGCGCCTTCGGGCACGTGCAGGTGGACGAAGGCTTCGTCGAAGAACTTCGCGTCACCACCAAACTGCTTGAGGTGCGAGCTGACGTAGCTGTAGGCGATCTCCGCCGATTCCTTCATTACATCGCCGAGTTGCCCTGTGAGCTTGAAGCCACGATTCAAGGTATGAATCCGCGTGGCCTCGATCGGCAAGGTCGCGCCGCCCATGCTGGTCCAGGCCAGGCCGGTAATCACGCCGGTGCCGGACAGCACTTGTTCGTTGCGGAATACGGGATGACCCAGCGAGGCTTCAAGGTCTTTCGGCCCGAGTTTGATTACCGCTTTCGGATCGTCGATCAGCTTCATCACCGCTTTGCGCACCAGTTTGCCCATCTGCTTTTCCAGCTGCCGCACGCCGGCTTCACGGGCATAGCCGTCGATCAGGGCTTTGAGCGCGGTGTCGCTGATGCTCAGGCTGCCTTTCGATACGCCGGCCTTTTCCAGCAGTTTCGGCCACAGGTGACGCTTGGCAATAGCGACTTTTTCTTCGGTGATGTAGCCCGACAGGCGAATCACTTCCATACGGTCCAGCAACGGGCCGGGGATCGAGTCGAGGGTGTTGGCGGTGCAGACGAACAGCACCTTCGACAGATCCATGCGCAGGTCGAGGTAGTGGTCGAGGAATTCAACGTTCTGCTCAGGATCGAGGGTTTCCAGCAGCGCCGAGGCCGGGTCGCCCTGGTAGCTCTGGCCCATCTTGTCGATCTCGTCGAGCATGATCACCGGGTTCATCACCTCGACGTCTTTCAACGCCTGCACCAGTTTGCCCGGCTGGGCGCCGATGTAGGTGCGGCGGTGGCCCTTGATTTCCGCTTCATCGCGCATGCCGCCGACGCTGAAGCGGTAGAACGGCCGGCCGAGGGATTCGGCAATGGATTTGCCGACGCTGGTCTTACCCACGCCTGGCGGGCCGACCAGCAACACGATCGAGCCGCTGATCTCGCCTTTGTACGCACCAACAGCGAGGAATTCGAGGATGCGATCCTTGATGTCGTCCAGACCGGCGTGATGCTTGTCGAGGATTTTGCGTGCGTGCTTGAGGTCGAGTTTGTCCTCGCCATACACGCCCCACGGCACCGATGTCGCCCAGTCCAGATAATTACGCGTGACGGCGTACTCCGGCGAGCCGGTTTCCAGGATCGACAGTTTGTGGGTTTCTTCTTCGAGGCGTTTCTGCACCTGCGCCGGCAGGGTTTTGCCTTCGAGGCGCTGCTGGAACTGTTCGAGGTCGGCGCTGCGGTCGTCCTTGGTCAGGCCAAGTTCCTGCTGGATGACCTTGAGCTGTTCCTTGAGGAAAAACTCGCGCTGATGCTCGCCGATCTTGCGGTTAACTTCTGCGGAAATCTCTTTTTGCAGGCGCGCGACTTCGACTTCCTTGCGCAGCATCGGCAGGACTTTCTCCATGCGCTTGAGCATCGGCACGCAGTCGAGCACTTCTTGCAGCTCGGGTCCGGTGGCGGAGGTCAGGGCGGCGGCGAAGTCGGTCAGCGGCGACGGGTCGTTGGGGCTGAAGCGGTTGAGGTAGTTCTTGAGTTCTTCGCTGTACAGCGGGTTGAGCGGCAGCAGCTCCTTGATCGCATTGATCAGCGCCATGCCATAGGCCTTGACCTCGTCGGTCGGCTCGGTGGGCTGGTGCGGGTATTCGACTTCGACCAGGTACGGCGGTCGGTGGTGCTTGAGCCAGGTCTTGATGCGCACACGGCTCAGGCCTTGGGCGACAAATTGCAGTTTGCCGTTTTCGCGGCTGGCGTGGTGAACCTTGACCAGCGTGCCGTATTCGGGGAGGGCGCCGGTGTCGAAGTGGCGCGGGTCTTCCTGGGGCGTGTCCATGAAGAACAGGGCCAGGGAGTGGTGTTCGGATTTGCTGACCAGTTCGAGGGTTTCGGCCCACGGCTCTTCATTGACGATGACCGGCAGGACCTGGGCCGGGAAGAACGGACGGTTGTGGATCGGGATGATGTAGACCTTGTCCGGCAGGTTTTGCCCGGGCAGCGCCAGGCCGGTGCCGGAGGAGGTGTGTTCGATGTGGTCGGTTTCGTAATCGTCGTGGTTGTCCGGGCGATCTTGCTGGTCGGTCATGGGGCACCTGCGCAATGGGGTATGGGGTGTTAGATGGGGCAGGGGTGGGGTGGTTTCAATGGGGCGGGTGTGTTTCTGCGTGTGTGTTCAGGTTTGCAAAGTTTTTGACCTTGTTAACCTTGGCGGCCTTTGGGCGGTGGCGAGATCCTTCAGGTGGGCACGGGTGCTTATTGGAATCTAACAATGTCTGTGCATAAATAGCAAAAAACGCTAGTGTTGGTTAGCTTTAACTATTAAATGGAGTTTTGATGGATCCCTATCGTAATCCGTTCGCCCCCGGGGCTGGTTTTCCACCACCGGAGCTTGCTGGCCGAGACCCTGTTCTCGAAATGGCTCGGATTTCCTGCGGCCGAGCAGTGAGGGGCAAACCTGCACGGTCGCTGATGCTCCTTGGCCTTCGTGGAGTCGGCAAGACGGTACTCCTGAATGAGATCGGCAATATCGCCAGACAAGAGGGGATGCTCGTTTCCCAGCTCGAAGCTCCGGAGAAAAATACACTTTCCACTCTTCTTTACCCTGAACTGCGACGCGTAATGCGTTCACTTTCGGGATTCGAAGGAGCAAAGCAAATTGCCAGCCGGGGTATGAGCGCCCTGCGCAATTTTGCCTCGATATTCAAAATCGATATCGGTGGCGTTGAGGTGGGCGTTGAGGGTGCTGAACCTGGGCTTGCTGATAGCGGCGATCTGCAACATGATCTTCCAGACCTGTTCGGTGTGATTGGCGAGGGCGCTAAAGCCGCTGGCAAGGGCTGGGTGCTGCTCATCGACGAGGTTCAGTACCTCTCGGAAGGCGATTTGTCGGCACTTATCGTTGCGATGCATCGAATGGCCCAGCGCGGGTTGCCTGTGGTTTTGGTTGGGGCAGGACTACCACAGGTTGCCAAATTGGCTGGTGAGGCGAAGTCCTATGCAGAGCGACTTTTCCTCTACCCGCCTGTAGGCGCGCTGGACGAAGAAGCAGCAAAACTTGCTGTTCGAAAACCCGTCGAGGAGGAGGAGCAGACGATCGAAGACGCTGCCCTCCAAGCGATTGTCGCGCGAACGAGGGGCTATCCGTTTTTTCTGCAGGAATGGGGTTCAACTTCATGGGATGTTGCTGCCGGCCCCATGATCACGCTCGCTGATGTCGAACGCGCTTATCCAGAGACTATCGCCGGACTCGATGCCGGCTTCTTCAAGGTTCGTTATGACCGGCTTACCAAAGCCGAGATCCAGTTTGTGATGGCGATGGCCACCCTTGGTGATGGGCCCTATCCTATGGCAGGTATCGCCAAGGTGATGGAGCGTGATCAATCATCGTTAGGCCCGGCCCGGGCCAATATCATTTCCAAAGGTATGATCTACAGCACCGACCATGGTTACCTTGATTTCACCGTTCCTCTTTTCGCGGAATACCTTCGCCGTCGTGGTGAATGAAAATCCGTGGTAGCGCCTTATGTAGTCAGCCGCCGAATTCTTTCCGAAAGTTCTGCCCCGCTTACCTGCCGGTACGCATGGATCAAGAGCATGGGCAGTACTCGATCTTGCGCTCATTGTGGAGCTGCCAAAGGCTGCGATCTTTTGATTTTGATTTTCTGTGGGAGCGAGCCTGCTCGCGAAGGCGGCCTGAATTTGACTAGGTTCCTTGAGTGAATGTAGGTTCTGACCAACGGTTGTATTGATGTCATATATAGCCCGATCAGGATATGGATTCGAGAAAGCCCATACCCGAGACGGTAATTTCACTATCGATTTTGATACGCAAGCTGATCATTACAAGATGTCTTTCCATGCGGTTGTTAATGATCCAGTCGCCGGCGACATAGACATTCTCGGGAGCTTTGACCTGCGTATGCAGTGAGATATCCTGCAGCCTCGATGTATTGCAACCCGTGGCAGACGTCGCTCCTCTATCAATACGCTCCGCTCGGAGTTTTCCTCGTGCCTGAGGTGTATTGGCAACTGACGATCCTTGACTCGCTGTATCGATACAAGGCGGCCAGTCTGGATTTTTCGCAAACATCCATGACCTGCTCAAATTGCTCGGCAGTTGCCTCGACGCGCCACTGTAGTGTTTGGCCTGTCTGACAATTGGATGCGCCAGGCGTGATGTTCATGGATTTCAATTCATTGAGCGCTGCACTACAGTCTTTTGCCTGCTCTGCGATATTGTCAGCCTGCACAGGGAGCCAGGCACTGAGTGCGAATATGGCAGCCGGCAGGGCGATACGCAGTTTCGAATAAAGGCTCATACAGAAGGTCCCCACAACCAGCGTTGTCAGATCGGCCACGTCAGTCCCTGAACCACAAAGAATCCATTACAGGTGAGTTCCCGCGTGTCATTCGTGTGCTGTGCTTTGCCGGAAAATTTGTAATCTTTGAGGTCGTATCGGTACACGAAGTTACTGATTTGGGTGACCGCGATAATTGAAGAAGTTGTCGTTTCAAATTCATAGGGACGAGGATCGGCTCGGTCTATGACAATCGTTTCTGAATAGCGCAAAGGGGAAGGATCCTGCGGGTAGCGAAGCGAGATGGAGATGATTCGCGCGCCCGACAAGCTGTCGTTGTGGCGGAAAGAAAAGTCGTATCCCCCTAAAGCGTTGATGGAAATGGATGTGCTTGAAGTGCTGTAGCTGGTCAAGTCCAGATAATTACCGCTGATGGTGCCTTTGACATCAGTTTCAATAGAGCCGAACGCGAAGACGGCGTTGGGTACGTTTGGGTTTGCCATGAGAGCTGCCTCTGTATGATCCGAATAATGAAGAGGCAAGTCTGGGTAAAAGCGTGAAAGCTGTGAACTGTAATACCTGACAGTTTTTTATTCTTGTTCGCGATAATTATGCAGGCCCAGCGCATTTTCCGAACGCTACCGACCCGCCTGTCGGAAAACTCCGGCGCATTGATCAGCGTCTGCAGGACGAACCTGTTCACAACCGCTACCACAGGTTTATTCATTGCCTGCCAGGTTGCGCTCACAAAAAAAGGCGATGTCCCTCACGGAACATCGCCTTTTCATTACCGCCAGCTAACGCTTATTCCGGCAGTTTGTACGCAATGATGTAGTCACCCATCTTGGTGCCCAGCGAGCCGTGACCGCCGACAACGAGCAGCACGTATTGTTTGCCGTCCTTGCCGGTGTAGGTCATCGGAGTCGCTTGGCCGCCTGCAGGCAGACGCGATTTCCACAGTTCTTTACCGGTATTCACGTCATAGGCGCGCAGGTACTGGTCGAGGGTGCCGCTTAGGAAGCCGACGCCGCCGGCAGTGACCATCGAACCGCCCATGCTCGGTACGCCGAGGGTGAAGCCGATCGGGATTGGCGAGCTGTCGCGGCTGGTGCCGTTCTTGCGTTTCCACACGACTTTGCCGGTGGTCAGGTCGATACCGGCGACGTAGCCCCAGGCCGGGGCCTGGCACGGTACGCCCAGTGGCGACATGAACGGGTGCATGATCACCGCGTATGGCGCGCCAGTGTTTGGCTGCACGCCCGAGGTTTCGCTCTCGCGTTTGCTGCCGGCTTCGACTTGCTCGCGTGGGACCATTTTCGAGACGAAGGCCATGTAGTTCGGGCTGGTGAACAGCAGCTGGCGAACCGGATCGACCGAGACGCCGCCCCAGTTGAACACGCCGACGTTACCCGGATAGATCAGGCTGCCCTGTTCCGATGGCGGGGTGTACTGGCCCTCGTAACGCAGTTCCTTGAACTGGATGCGGCACAGCATCTGGTCGAACGGGCTCGCGCCCCACATGGCTTTTTCGGTCAGTTCCGGGGCCAGCAGGTTGAGGTCCGAACGGGCCTGGGTCGGTGCGGTGTGGTCGCCTTTCACGGCGCCTTGCGGTACCGGGATTTCCTTGATCGGAATGATCGGCGTGCCGTCACGACGGTCGAGGACGTACAGGCTGCCCTGCTTGGTCGGAGCGATCAGCGCAGGTTTCACGCCGTCGGCGGTTTTCATGTCGAGCAGGGTTGGCTGGCTGCCGACGTCCATGTCCCACAGGTCATGGTGGGTGAACTGGTAGTTCCAGCGCACTTTACCGGTGGCCAGGTCCAAGGCAACGAGGCCGGCGCTGAATTTTTCCGCGCCCGGGGTGCGGTTGCCGCCCCATTGGTCCGGGGTCTGGTTGCCCAGTGGCAGGTAGACCATGCCGAGTTTTTCATCGACGCTGGCCAGCGACCACATGTTCGCCGAGTTGCGGCTGTAGGTTTCGCCCGGGGCCAGAGGCTCGGTGGCGTCCGGCTTGTCGCTGTCCCAGTTCCACACCAGGTGACCGTCGCGCACGTCGAAGGCGCGGATCACGCCCGATGGCTCATTGGTCGATTCGTTGTCGGTAACGTGACCGCCCATGATCACCAGATCACGGGTAATCGCCGCTGGCGAGGTGGAGTAGTAGCCGCCAGCGGTGAACGGGCCGATGCCTTGGGTCAGGTCGACCACGCCGTTGGTGCCGAAGCCTTCGCAGATCTTGCCGGTGTCGGCGTTCAACGCAATCAGGCGGGCATCAGCGGTTGGCAGGTACAGACGACGCGGGCAGGCCTGAGCAACGGCCTGGCCGGCTTCGGAGATGACAGCGGAACCGGCGTTTTCAGACTTGGCATAGGCGGCTTCGTCGTAATACGACACGCCACGGCAGGTCATGTGGGCGAAGCCCTTGAAGCCGACCGGGCTCTTGATCTGTGGATCGAAGCGCCAGATTTCCTTGCCGGTGTCCGGGTCCAGTGCCAGCACTTTGCTGTGCGCGGTGCAGGCGTAGACCATGCCGTTGGCTTTGAGCGGGGTGTTTTCGTTGGTCAGCTCGACCGGGTCATCCGCAGTTGGCAGGTCGCCGGTCTGGATGCGCCAGGCTTCTTGCAGCTTGCCGACGTTTTCCGGGGTGATCTGCTTGAGCGGCGAGTAGCGGTCACCGAACTCGGTGCGACCGTAGGCTTGCCAGTCGCCATCCGGCATGGCCGGTGCGGTGCTGGTCATGTCGGCGCTGTCGCGGCCCAGTTCGCCGAAGGTCTCTCCCGGATGAGTGAAGAGGCTGGCCAGAGCGGTAACGCCGGCCAGGATCACAGCGACGGTCAGGCCGCCGGTGCCGATTTTCGCCGGGCCGTTGAGCAGCAGCGGACGACGGAACCATGGCAGCAGCATCACGAAACCGAGGACAAACCACAGCGCCAGACGCGGCACCAGTTGCCACCAGTCCAGACCGACTTCCCACAATGCCCACACGGTGCTGGCAAACAGCACGATGGCGTACAGGCCCAGCGCCGCGCGGCGACGCATCAGCAGCAGGATGCCGCTAAGAGCGATGCCGATACCGGCCAGCAGATAGTAAAGCGAGCCGCCGAGCATGCTCAGCTTGACTCCCCCGGCCAGCATGGCCAGGCCCATCAGTAGAAGCAGGATGCCGAGCAGGCCCGGTAGCAGACGGCCCCGACTCGAAGCACTTTCGGTGCTCATAGTGTGATTCTCCGTGACGTTTATGTAGTCCCGCGCTGTAGTCACTTTAGATGACGATTTGGCGCAGGCATGGTTCAGATAAAAACTTGTTCGGCTAACGAAATGCATTCCTGTGGGAGCGAGCCTGCTCGCGAAAGCGGTGTATCAGGCAACACTGCAGCGACTGACAGGCCGCCTTCGCGAGCAGGCTCGCTCCCACAGGGGTTAGCTGTGAT
>NZ_JASCPT010000181.1:0-8081 GCF_029959775.1 Pseudomonas sp. PS01270
AACCTTAACCGCCCGCCAAGTTATTGCAAGCCCTGTGTGAGCGAGCCTGCTCGCGAATGCAATGCTCCCCGCACAGCATGTATTGCGGCTTGCGACGATTTCGCGAGCAGGCTCGCTCCCACAGGGGAGACCAGATAATTCAGGGATTCAGGCGACAGCCCTGGCGTTCGCTCAGCCACTGCGCGCTGTGGCTGCGGCCCAAGCCGCTGACGGTGATGGTTTTGCTCGAAGCGTCATCGGTAAAACCGCTGGTTGGCAGCCATTGCTTCACATAGCCACGGCAATACCCGGCATCGTTGTTCATCACATAACGACACGAGCAATATTCCTTGGCGGTGTAGGCGCTGATGATGTCCGGGAAAGCCCAGAGGTTTTCCCGTTCATACCAACCCCAACCGAGCAGCACGACCAACAGCAACAATAGAAACCGCCTCATGGCCGCACCGCCTGCAACACGCGTTTGAGCAATTCGTTGTGCTTATAGCTGCCATCACGATCATCGCCGTAACGCACGATCACCAGTTTCTCGCTGGGCATCACGTACAGCGCCTGGCCCCAGTGGCCGAGGGCGGCGAAGGTGTCGGGTGGCGCGTCGGGCCATGGTGATGGTGCGCCATCGACAGGGCGATTGAGCCACCAATGTCCGCCGGGCACGGCTTCGTCCTGCTGCGCCTTATAAACGGCAAAGGGCTTGAGATTGAATGCCACCCAATCCTCGGGCAGCAACTGCCGATCATTCCAGCGCCCGCCGCGCGCCATCAACAGACCGACCCGCGCCAGATCACGCGCGGTGAGATAGGCATAGGACGAGGCGACAAAGGTACCGCTGGCATCGCTTTCCCACACGGCGTGGCGAATGCCCAACGGCTCGAACAACGCTGTCCACGGGTAATCGGCGTAACGCTCTGGGCCGACCATGGTTTTCAGGGCGGCGGCGAGCAGATTGCTGTCACCGCTGGAGTAACGGAAAGCCTGACCCGCTGCGGCGTAACTGTCGTGTGCGGCGGTGAACGCGGCCATGTCGCGATGGCCTCGCGTGTAGAGCATTGCCACCACCGAGGACTTCAGCGGGGCGTATTCGTAGTCCTCCTGCCAATCCAGACCGGAGGCCCAGTTCAGCAGATGGCCGAGGGTGATCGCCGGGTGTTTGTCCAGCGCCGGGTAGAACTTCAGCGCTGGATCATCGAGTTTGAACCGGCCTTCGCCGTAGGCCACACCGAGAACGGTTGCCAGCAGGCTTTTGCTGATCGACCATGTCAGGTGCGGAGTCTGTGCAGTGGTCGGAGCGGCGTAGCGTTCGTAGATGATCTGGCCGTCGTGGACGATCAGCAAGGCGTCGGTGCGGATGCCTTCGCGGATGGCGTCGTTGCGGGGCGCGAAGGCGTAGCTTTCCAGTGCTTCGACAGCCGGGCCGGTGATCTGCGGGGCGATGGGCCATTGCTCGCCGGGCCATTGTTCGGCGCGGACGGTGAGGCTGATCAGCAGCAGGAACAGCGACAGGCCTTTGAACATGGTGGGCGCTCTGGGAATGAACCTGTCGAGACTAGTCGGGGTTTATGACAAATTTTAGATGTTGGTCGTCCATGAAATTGCCATCGCTGGCAAGCCAGCTCCCACAGGGGTCCCAAGTGAACACACATTTCATGAACACCTTTGAAACCTGTGGGAGCGGGCTTGCCCGCGATGAGGCCAGTCAGGCCAACGCAAGAGCCTTGGCCAAGCGCTTGGCCCGGGCCCCTGCAGCCAATTGCATCACGCCTTGATCACGCTGCCACATCGCCGCCCACGCAGGATCACCCTGCACCAACGCCTGATCTACCTCGGTCTTGAGTGATTCAAACTGCGCAAACAACCCGCCCAGCAGTACATGCCCGGGCGGATTGTTCGGCGCTTGCCGGCTGGCCTCGGCACACCCGGCCAGCAGCGCCAGCAAACGCAGTTGCAGGGCCTGCGGCCAGTCGCTGTCCTGGCCGATGCCGTACAGCCACGCAGTCATGGCGCTGAGCACGTAGACATCTTCAAGACTGCGAAACGGTTTGACGTAGGCGTCCCAGCCATCGCCAGCGAGCAATTCGCACAGGGCGCCGTCGAGGTGCAGGCGACCGTGGCTGATGTCCGGCATCAACGGCAACGCCGGCAGTTTTTCCACCTTCACGCCGGGCTCGCCGGGATACACCACCGCCAGACTCAGCCGCGGTGTTTCGCCAGGCTCCTCACTGCGTGCCGCCACCAACAGCCAGTCGGCGGCGTCGCCTGCGGTGACGAAATCCTTGCGCCCGCTCAAGCGCAAATCTTTCAGCCGCGTTTGCATGTCGGCCGGACGCAGGCTGCGTTGTTCGGTCGCGCACAAGGCGCCAAGGCTCAGTGGCGCGCTCGGCCACAACATGCGCAGCGCCGCTTGATAACCGACCAGAAACGCCAGCCCCGGCGTGGCCATCCGCCGCCCGCCAGCCACCGCCAATTCGAACGGCGTGACGTTGCCCAGCGCCTGCAACAACGTTGCAAAACCCTCGGCCAGATCAGCAACGGCGGGCAAGCGTTCACGGCGGTGCAACAGATCTGTCCAGGGCATGGGCGCCTCCTTGTGGGCTGTCATATAAGCATCACCGAACGTTCATGGCGATGACACCGGGGCTACATAGCCTGACTTTGCACAACACGGCTGCATAAAGAAAGTCGATCGGCTGCAACCCACGACGGGTTAAAGGCCCGTACGGAGATTCACATGACGCAAATCGCCCGCATCAGCGACACCGGCAATGAACGCCGCCTGCAAGCCGAACGCCTGATCGGCGCCGAAGCCTTGCAGCAAGCCCAGGCCCTGCGCTTCGCCGTCTTCAGCGGCGAGTTCAACGCCAAACTCAAAGGCGCCGAACTGGGTCTGGACATGGATGATTATGATGTTCACTGCAGCCACATCGGCGTGCGTGATCTAAACACCGGGCGCCTGGTCGCCACCACGCGTCTGCTAGATCACACCGCCGCCAGCAGCCTCGGCAAGTTCTACAGCGAAGAAGAATTCAGCCTGCACGGCCTCGCCCATCTGCAAGGCCCGATCCTGGAAATCGGCCGCACCTGCGTCGATCCGGCGTACCGCAACGGCGGCACCATCGCCGTGCTCTGGGGCGAATTGGCCGAAGTGCTCAATCAGGGCGGCTACAGCTACCTGATGGGTTGCGCGAGCATCCCAATGCAGGACGGCGGCATTCAGGCCCATGCGATCATGCAGCGTCTGCGCGAGCGTTATCTGTGCACCGAACACTTGCGCGCCGAGCCGAAAAATCCGCTGCCGACGCTGGATATCCCGTCCAACGTCATCGCCGAAATGCCGCCGCTGCTCAAGGCCTACATGCGCCTCGGTGCGAAGATCTGCGGCGAGCCGTGCTGGGACGAAGACTTCCAGGTCGCCGACGTGTTCATCCTGCTCAAGCGCGACGAACTCTGCCCGCGCTACGCCAAACACTTCAAGGCGGCGGTGTGATGAGCCGGTTGCGGGTGTACGCGCGAATCGCGCGAGTGCTGCTGGTGGTGACGCTGGGGCTGACCATGGCCAGCGTATTCGGCGTGTTCGAGCGCATTGGTCTGGCCCACTCGATGGAGCGGCGTCAGCGCTGGTCGCGCTTCTTCATGGCGCGGCTGAGCAATGCCCTGCCGTTTCGCGTGAGGGTCCATGGCGAGCTGCCAAAACAGCCAATGCTGTGGGTGAGCAATCACGTGTCGTGGACCGATATTCCGCTGCTGGGCATGCTCACGCCGCTGTCGTTTCTGTCCAAAGCCGAGGTGCGCACCTGGCCGGTGGCCGGCTGGCTCGCGGCCAAGGCCGGCAGCCTGTTCATCCGCCGGGGATCGGGCGACAGCCAGTTGATCCGCAAGCAAATGACCCGCCATCTGCAAACCGAACATGCGCTGCTGATGTTCCCCGAAGGCACCACCACCGATGGCCGTTCGCTGCGCACTTTCCATGGTCGCCTGCTGTCGGCGGCGATCGATTCCGAGGTGATGCTGCAACCGGTGGCGATCCGTTATCTGCGTGACGGCGAAATCGACACGCTCGCACCGTTCATTGGTGACGATGATTTGCTCTCGCATCTGATGCGCCTGTTCAGCCATGACTGCGGCGATGTCGAGGTGCATCTGCTCAAGCCAATAGAGTGTCAGGGCCGCGAGCGTGCGGCGCTGGCGTTCGAAGCGCAGCAGGCGGTGCAGAAGGTGTTGTTTGGATCGATTCCGGAAACCCGACAATCGCAAATGCGCCCGGCAATCGCTGCCTGAAACACAAATCCCCAAATCACCTTGGTCCCCTGTGGGAGCGGGCTTGCCCGCGAAAGCGGTTGATCAATCAACATCAAAGTTGAATGTGCCGACGCTATCGCTGGCAAGCCAGCTCCCACAGGGATTCAGGTTGTATGTGATTGCAGTGCGAAATCCTGAAGTTGCGGGTAGAACTGGCTGAAGTCTTCACTCAGCGGCTCATACAACCGCCGCAACTCCGCCATGGCCCCGGCCAATTCCTCGGGTCTGGTCAGGCGCCGCGAGATCCCGCGCAGCACCTGTTCCAGCACCTCAAACTCGCGATACGAGCCCAGCCAGTCGTTGGCGACCATGTGCGGGGCGATCTTCGCCAGCCGTTCCGGCAACTGTCGTTCGCGGGACAGCACGTGATAGACGTCTGCGGTGAACTGCTCCAGCGGTCGGTCGGCATACAGCGTCCAGTCCCGCGCCAGGCAATGATCGAAAAACACATCGAGGACGATTCCGGCATAGCGCCGCCGCGTTTCGCTGAAGCGCCCCAAAGCAATGTCGACCAGTGGATGGCGATCGGTGAAGACGTCGATGCGCCGATGCAGCGCAATCGCCGCCTCCACTTCCGGGTCGAACTGGCCTTGCAGCCGACCTTTGACGAAGTCGCCATACAGGCTGCCGAGTAACTGACCGGGGCGCTGACCGCCGAGATGCAAATGCGCGAGATAGTTCATGGGCGCAGCTTAGCACTGCGTTCGCTCCTCCAGCACCCTCGTATCGTTATAACCCGATATAACGATTTATGCGTTCGTCAGACCGAATTCATATTGGTATATCGCGATCCAACGATTTAAAGTTCGCTCCATCGCGATATATCGCCACTGCCACCACGAGCCCAAGCCATGAACCTCGACCTCGACGAAATAATAAAAGCCCTGGCGCACCCAGTACGGCGAGACATCCTCAACTGGCTGAAAGACCCGAAAGGCGAATTCCCCGAGCAGTTGCACAACCACGAATACGGTATTTGCGCCGGGCAGATCGATCAGCGTTGCGGCCTGTCGCAATCGACCGTGTCGGCACACCTGGCAACGTTGCAACGGGCCGGGCTGATCAGCAGCCAGAAGGCCGGGCAGTGGCATTTCTTCAAACGTAACGAGGACGTCATCCAGGCGTTTCTCAGCACCCTCAGTAAAGAGCTCTGACCCTTAACGTCAGCCAGCCGACAAGGAAACCTGCATGCCCCTTTCGCTTCTCATCCTCGCCTTGAGCGCCTTCGCCATCGGCACCACCGAGTTCGTCATCATGGGCCTGCTGCCCGACGTGGCGGCGGACCTCGGCGTGTCGATTCCCGGCGCCGGCTGGCTGGTCACCGGTTACGCCCTGGGCGTGGCCATCGGTGCACCGTTCATGGCACTGGCCACCGCGAAACTGCCGCGCAAGGCCGCGCTGGTGGCGTTGATGGGCATCTTTATTGTCGGCAACCTGCTCTGCGCCATCGCCAGCGACTACAACGTGCTGATGTTTGCCCGGGTCGTCACCGCTTTGTGCCACGGTGCATTCTTCGGCATCGGTTCGGTGGTTGCGGCCAATCTGGTCGCGCCAAACAAACGTGCCTCGGCGGTCGCCCTGATGTTCACCGGTCTGACCCTGGCCAACGTCCTCGGCGTACCGCTGGGCACCGCATTGGGTCAGGAAGCCGGCTGGCGTTCGACCTTCTGGGCGGTGACCGTCATCGGTGTGATCGCGCTGATCGGCCTGATCCGCTTTCTGCCGGCCAAGCGTGACGAAGAGAAACTCGACATGCGCGCCGAACTCGCTGCCCTCAAGGGTGCCGGTATCTGGCTGTCGCTGAGCATGACCGCGCTGTTCGCCGCCTCGGTCTTCACCCTGTTCACCTACGTTGCCCCACTGCTTGGGGAAGTCACCGGTGTGTCGCCGCGTGGCGTGACCTGGACGCTGATGCTCATCGGCCTCGGTCTGACGGTCGGCAACATCATCGGCGGCAAACTCGCCGATAAAGGCATGGCCGCCACGCTGATCGGCGTGTTCATCGCCATGGCCGTGGTTTCCACGGTGCTGAGCTGGACCAGCGTCGCGCTGATCCCGACTGAAATCACCCTGTTCCTCTGGGCCACCGCGTGTTTCGCCGCTGTGCCGGCGCTGCAAGTCAATGTGGTGACCTTCGGCAAGGCTGCGCCGAACCTGGTTTCGACCCTGAACATCGGCGCCTTCAACGTCGGCAACGCGCTTGGCGCCTGGGTCGGCGGCAGCGTCATCGCCCACGGCTACGGCCTGACCAGCGTGCCACTGGCCGCCGCCGCGCTGGCCGTACTTGCCCTGCTGGTGACCCTGATTACCTTCCGCCAGAACGGCAATGCCGAGCTGGCGCCTGCTTCCAACTGATCAACTTCCTTAATTAAAGAGAGGCTTTTAGACATGGCGACTATTTTTGACCCGATCAAACTCGGCGACATCGAGCTGAACAACCGCATCATCATGGCCCCGCTGACCCGCTGCCGCGCCGACGAAGGTCGTGTGCCGAACGCGCTGATGGCCGAATACTACGTACAACGCGCCTCGGCCGGCCTGATCCTCAGCGAAGCCACTTCGGTAACGCCGATGGGCGTCGGCTATCCGGACACCCCGGGCATCTGGTCCAACGATCAAGTGCGTGGCTGGGCCAACGTGACCAAGGCGATTCACGGCGCCGGCGGCAAGATCTTCCTGCAACTGTGGCACGTTGGCCGCATTTCTCACCCTTCGTACCTGAACGGTGAAGCACCGGTTGCGCCAAGCGCCATCCAGCCAAAGGGCCACGTCAGCCTGGTGCGCCCGCTGGCCGACTACCCAACCCCGCGCGCTCTGGAAACCGCTGAAATCGCCGACATCGTCGACGCCTACCGCACTGGTGCCGAGAACGCCAAGGCCGCCGGTTTCGACGGCGTGGAAATCCACGGCGCCAACGGCTACCTGCTCGACCAGTTCCTGCAAAGCAGCACCAACCAGCGCACCGACCAGTACGGCGGCTCGCTGGAAAACCGTGCGCGCCTGCTGCTGGAAGTGACCGACGCCGCGATCGAAGTCTGGGGCGCTGGTCGCGTTGGTGTGCACCTGGCACCGCGTGCCGATTCCCATGACATGGGCGATGACAACCTTGCCGAGACCTTCACCTACGTCGCCCGTGAACTGGGCAAGCGTGGCATCGCGTTCATCTGCTCGCGCGAAAAAGAAGGCGCCGACAGCCTCGGCCCGCAACTGAAAGAAGCGTTCGGTGGCCCGTACATCGCCAACGAGAAGTTCACCAAGGAAAGCGCCAACGAGTGGCTGGCCAGCGGCAAGGCAGACGCCGTAGCGTTCGGCGTGCCGTTCATTGCCAACCCGGACCTGCCGGCCCGTTTGCAGGCCGATGCGCCGTTGAACGAGCCGCATCCGGAGACTTTCTACGGCAAGGGTCCGGTCGGTTATATCGACTATCCGACCTTGTAATCACGCTGTAGCGCAGAAATGAGAAAGCCCCGGACTTGTGAGAGTCCGGGGCTTTTCGTTGTTCGGCTTCAGACTTGTTGCGTGGCACCCGACGTAGCCCCTCACCCCAGCCCTCTCCCGAGGGAGAGGGAGCCGATTGGTGTGTTTTTCAAACTTTGAGTTCGGCGGGATATTTCAGGTCGGCCCAGCTTGGCCAAACAACCCGGTCGGTCCCCTCTCCCTGTGGGAGTGTATGTACCGGACACATGGTGGACAGGTGTTCGGAGACATGGTGGACACTTTTTAATAGGCACATTGCTCATCATCAAGGAAATGACCTGTGTCCTGGCAAGAGGCATCCACCATGCAAC
>NZ_JASCPT010000182.1:0-7857 GCF_029959775.1 Pseudomonas sp. PS01270
TTCAATATGAGTGGTGCCTGACACACCGCCTTCGCGAGCAGGCTCGCTCCCACAGGTGACCTGCTCCCGCCTGTAGATCGCGTTACATATGAAAAGCCCGGCGCTCATCACTGAGCGCCGGGCTTGTTTACATCAGGAGCAATCAGGCATCCAGCTCGGCCCAACGCTCCACCAACGCATCCAGCTCGGCCTGCAATTGCTCCAGCGAAGCAATCACTTTGGCCGTTTCCGCCGGCGGACGCTGATAGAAACCGGCTTCAGCCATTTCGGCTTCAACCGCGGCGATCTGTTGCTCCTTGGCGTCGATGTCGCCCGGCAAGGCTTCCAGCTCGCGCTGCAGCTTGTAGCTGAGTTTTTTCTTGGCAACCGGAGCAGCAGCGGCAGGCGCAGCCACCGGAGCCGGCTCAGCGGTAACCACCGCCGAGTTCAGGTCAGCCTTGCCCGACTTGCTTTCAGTCACGCCCAACAGACGCGGCGAGCCGCCCTGACGGATCCAGTCCTGATAGCCGCCGACATATTCACGAACCTTGCCTTCACCTTCGAAGACCAGGGTGCTGGTCACCACGTTATCGAGGAATGCCCGGTCGTGGCTGACCATCAGCACGGTGCCGTTGAAGGTCAGCAGCACTTCTTCGAGCAGCTCGAGGGTTTCCACATCGAGGTCGTTGGTCGGTTCGTCGAGTACCAGCAGGTTCGCCGGTTTGCTGAACAGCTTCGCCAGCAACAGACGCGCACGCTCGCCACCGGACAACGCCTTGACCGGCGTGCGTGCACGCTGCGGGCTGAACAGGAAGTCGCCGAGATAGCTCAGCACATGGCGGCTCTGCCCGTCGATGTCGATGAAGTCGCGACCTTCGGCGACGTTGTCGATCACGGTTTTTTCCAGATCCAGCTGATGGCGCAACTGGTCGAAGTAGGCGACATCGATACGCGTGCCCTCTTCCACTTTGCCGCTGGTCGGTTGCAGACCGCTGAGCATCAGTTTCAACAGAGTAGTCTTGCCGGTACCGTTAGCGCCGAGCAAACCGATACGGTCGCCGCGCTGCAGGACCATGGAGAAATCCTTGATCAGGAACGGCCCGCCCGGATGCGCGAAGCTCACGTTCTCGAGCACCATCACCTGCTTGCCGGATTTGTCGGCGGTTTCCAGCTGGATGTTGGCCTTGCCGGTACGCTCGCGACGCTCACTACGCTCAACGCGCAGGGCTTTGAGGGCGCGCACGCGACCTTCGTTGCGAGTGCGGCGGGCCTTGATGCCCTGACGGATCCACACTTCTTCCTGAGCCAGACGCTTGTCGAACAACGCGTTGGCGGTTTCTTCAGCGGCCAGCGCGGCTTCTTTGTGCACGAGGAAACTGGCGTAGTCGCCGTTCCAGTCGATCAGGCCGCCGCGATCCAGTTCGAGGATGCGCGTGGCGAGGTTTTGCAGGAAGGAACGGTCGTGCGTGATGAACAGCACGGCGCCCTGGAAATCTTTCAGCGCTTCTTCGAGCCAGGCAATCGCACCGATGTCCAGGTGGTTGGTCGGTTCGTCGAGCAGCAGCAGATCGGGCTCGGACACCAGCGCCTGCGCCAGCAGCACGCGACGACGCCAGCCGCCGGACAACTCGGCGAGGGTCTTGTCGGCCGGCAGTTGCAGGCGGCTCAGGGTGCTGTCGACCAGCGTCTGCAAGCGCCAGCCGTCACGGGCTTCAAGGTCGTGCTGAACGTGCATCAGCTTGTCCAGATCGGCGTCGGTGACGATGTTCTGGCTCAGGTGATGGTATTCGGCGAGCAAGGCGCCAACACCATCGAGGCCTTCAGCGACCACGTCGAATACCGTCCGGTCGTCGGCCACTGGCAATTCTTGCGGCAATTCGCCGATTTTCAGACCGGGGGCACGCCACACCGAGCCGTCATCGGGCTTCTGGTCGCCCTTGACCAGTTTCATCATGCTGGACTTGCCAGTGCCGTTGCGGCCGATGATGCACACCCGCTCACCACGGGCGATCTGCCAGGACACCTTGTCCAACAACGGCATAGCGCCGAACGCAAGGGACACATCGCTGAATTTGAGCAGGGTCATGAGCTTCTCCAAAAACCGGGCGCGCATTCTACCTGACTTGAGGCTTCAGCAGGCCGGCAATTTGTCTGTCGAAGCACTCTGCACAACATTTGTTGCGAACTTGTGCAGCGAGGCTCGCAAAGCTTTCGCCGCTTGCTGGCAAAAGGCTAAGCTACAGGCAATTCAGTGCGGATTTCGATCGGCACTTGTCATGATTTCTCTGCCCGGATGTCTCATGCGCAGTCGCCTTTTCAGTGTTTTGTCCTGCTTGTTTCTTACCGCCGCTGCCGCTCAATCCGTCCAGGCGGTGGACTTGTCCACCCAACGCCAGTATTACGATGAAGCCAAGCGCGCCTTGGCCAAGGGTGATACCGGCCCGTATTTCCGTTACAGCCAGGCGCTGGCCGATTATCCGCTGGAACCGTATCTGGCCTACGACGAGCTGACCGCGCGTCTGAAGACGGCGAGCAACGCCGAGATCGAGAAATTCCTCGCCGAACACGGTGATTTGCCGCAGGCCAATTGGATGAAACTGCGCTGGTTGCGCTGGCTCGCCGACCGTGGCGACTGGGCGACCTTCGTCAAGTATTACGATCCGAAGCTGAATTTCACCGAACTGGACTGCCTCAACGCGCAGTACCAGATCAGCCACGACAAGAAAGCCGAAGGGTATGCCAGTGCGGAAAAACTCTGGCTGACCGGCAAATCGCAACCGGCTGCGTGTGACGCGCTGTTCGGCATCTGGGCCGCCGATGGCCAGCTCACCGAGCAAAAACGCTGGGAGCGCACCAAACTTGCCGCGCAGGCACGCAACTATCCACTGGCCAACAGCCTGATCAACGGCCTGACCACCCTCGCCCCGCGCGGTCGCTTGCTGGTCGACGTGGCGCAGAAACCCGAACTGCTCAACCAGCCGTCGCGCTTCACCCCGGCCGACGAGCCGATGTCAGACGTCGTCAGCCTCGGCTTGCGCCGCCTCGCCAGGCAGGATCCGGACAAGGCCATGGCTTTGCTCGACGGTTACGCCAGCAGCATGCATTTCTCTCGTGATGAAAAAGTCGCGATTGCTCGCGAGATCGGCCTGACCCTTGCGCGCCGCTTCGACAGCCGCGCGCTGGACGTCATGACCAAATACGATCCGGAGCTGCGCGACAACACTGTCTCGGAATGGCGCCTGCGCCTGCTCTTGCGTCTGGCACGCTGGAATGATGCCTATGAGCTGACCAAACGTCTGCCGCAAGACCTGGCCACCACCAACCGTTGGCGCTACTGGCAGGCGCGCAGTCTGGAACTGGCCGAGCCACAAAACCCGCAAGCGCTGACCCTGTACAAGAATCTGGCGCGGGAACGAGACTTTTACGGCTTCCTCGCCGCAGACCGTTCACAATCGCCTTACTCGCTGAACAACAAGCCGCTGGTGCTCAGCCAGGCGTTGATCAACAAAGTCCGTAACACCCCCGGCGTACGTCGCGCGCTGGAGTTTCATGCACGCGGGCAGATCGTCGACGGGCGCCGCGAGTGGTATCACGTCAGCCGACATTTCAATCGCGATGAAATGGTCGCACAGGCCAAACTGGCCTACGACCTGAAATGGTACTTCCCGGCGATCCGCACCATCAGTCAGGCACAGTACTGGGACGATCTGGACATCCGCTTCCCGATGGCGCACCGCGATACCCTCGTGCGTGAAGCCAAGGTGCGCGGCCTGCATTCGAGCTGGGTGTTCGCCATCACCCGGCAGGAAAGCGCCTTCATGGATGACGCGCGCTCCAGCGTCGGCGCCAGCGGCCTGATGCAATTGATGCCCGGCACGGCCAAGGAAACCGCGCGCAAGTTCAGCATTCCACTGGCCTCGCCCCAGCAAGTGCTCAATCCAGACAAGAACATCCAGCTCGGCGCCGCTTATCTCAGCCAGGTTCACAGCCAGTTCAACGGCAACCGCGTACTCGCCTCCGCCGCTTACAACGCCGGGCCAGGCCGCGTGCGTCAGTGGCTGCGCGGCGCAGATCACCTGAGTTTCGACGTCTGGGTGGAAAGCATCCCTTTCGACGAAACCCGTCAATACGTGCAGAACGTGTTGTCCTACTCGGTGATCTACGGGCAAAAGCTCAACTCGCCGCAACCGCTGGTGGATTGGCATGAGCGGTATTTTGATGATCAGTAACGGGTAATGCCGGTTACGTAGAAGCCACCGAAGACAGCGATCTTTTGATCTGGCTCAACAAAAATGCCCGCACTGGAATGCGGGCATTTTTTTAGCGCAGCAGATCTATCTTTTCGCCTGCACGACCTTAAGCTTGCCCTCCTCTGTGAGCAGGTATTTCTGAACGGGACTGTTCGGACTTTGAGGATCCGTCATTTTGACCAATCCCGCTGCCAGTGCCGGTTTAAGGTAGTTGGATCTAAATGTCGCCTTATGTGTAAGACCCAATTCGCCCATCAGCTCACTGGTTTTCAGCGCCTGGTTTTGCAACGTTAGCAAAAGCCTCTTTACTGGGTCGGTTACTGGGTCGGTTACTGGGTCGGTTACTGGGTCGGTCACAGACTCGCTTTCGACGGCTTCGCGCAGTGCAAGACTCAACGCGTGGAGCATGAATTCAACAAACGGCGTCGATTCTGCCATCCGGTCCGCCGTCGAGAGCGCAGCGTAATAGGCGTCCTGTTGATCCCGGATAACCGCCTCAACTGGCAAGTAGGCAAGCACCGGTCGCCACTGACTAAGAATCAGAGTTTGCCAGAGACGCCCCATCCTCCCATTTCCATCCGCGAAAGGATGAATAAACTCGAATTCGTAATGGAAGACACAACTGATGATCAACGGATGCCAATCAGATGAGCCAAGCCATGCCAAGAGGTCATCGACCAGATGCGTAATCCGGCTCGGGGGGGGCGCCATATGCACCAACTGATCGCCTCGATAGATGCCAACGCCCGTACGGCGTAATTGCCCACTATCTTTTATCAAACCGTGCATCAATAACTCATGGGCTCGCAACAGATCAGGCTTGCTGCCCGGATTCCAGGTCGGCATCGACTCATACGCCGCAAAAGCGTTGTGAACTTCCTGTATCTCCTTGGGCAACCCCAGGACTCGACGCCCGGCAATGACCGCAGTGACCTGTTCAACACTCAATGTATTGTTTTCGATAGCCAGCGAAGCCTGAATCGTACGGATTCGATTGCTTCGACGCAGCTGAGGCGCCTGCCGACTATCGTCCACAGTCAAGAGCTGACCTATCTGTTCGCTGATTTCGGCGATCAGCGTAATCATTCGTGCAGTCAAGGTCAGCGGCGGCTGATAACGACTCATATCCTCATCCTGAAATCATGCAGTTCGTAATGATGCCCGATGTTGGCGCCATGCATCAGTTCTGTTTAGTCGCCTCATAACCATCATTAAACTGCAACGCCGCCAGCCGTGCGTACAGGGGATTGCTGGCGATCAACTCCTGATGTGTCCCCACCGCTACCAGCTTGCCTTGATCCATCACTGCAATGCGGTCAGCGTTCTTCACCGTGGCCAGTCGGTGCGCGATGACCAACGTGGTGCGGTTTTCCATCAGCGTTGGCAGGGCCTGCTGGATCAGATGCTCGCTCTGGGCGTCGAGGGCGCTGGTGGCTTCGTCCAAGAGCAGGATCGGCGCGTCTACCAGCAAGGCGCGGGCGATGGCCAGACGCTGGCGCTGACCGCCGGACAACCCGAGGCCGCCGTCGCCGAGATGAGTCTGATAGCCGTCCGGCATTTGTTCGATGAAGTCGTGGGCGTGGGCAATTCGCGCAGCTTCCTTGACCTGTTCAAGCGTGGCCGTCGGGCAGCCGTAGCGGATGTTGTCCTGCACACTGCCGAAGAACAATGCAGGGGTTTGCGAGACCAGGGCGAAACAGCGGCGCAGATCCAGCGGGTCAAGGCTGGTCAGCGGCACGCCATCGAGGAGAATCTGCCCCTCGCGTGGATCGTAGAAGCGCAGCAACAAGTCGTAAACCGTGGACTTGCCCGCGCCCGACGGCCCCACCAATGCCAGGGTTTCGCCCGCCCTTACCATCAGACTCAAGCCATCCACTGCGAAGCTTTGCGGACGTGACGGGTAGGAAAAACGCACGTCGCGCAGTTCAAGTTCTCCTTTGACTCGCGCTGGCAAAGTGACCAGTCCGGTCGACGGTGGCTGGATGATGTTTTCCGAGCGCAGCAATTCCGCGATGCGTTCAGCAGCGCCCGCAGCGCGTTGCAGTTCGCCGATCACTTCGCTCAGCGTGCCGAACGCGCTGCCGACAATCAGGCTGTAGAAAACGAATGCCGCCAGCTCGCCGGCTGATATCCGTCCCGCCATCACATCCATGCCGCCGACCCACAACATCACCGCCACCGCGCCAAGCACCAGCACGATCACCAAAGTGATCAACCACGCTCGCTGGAAAATCCGTTTGCGCGCAGTTTCGAACGCCTGCTCGACGGTCGAGGCGAAACGCTGCTCGTCCTGCACCTGGTGGTTGTAGGCTTGCACGGTTTTGATCTGGCCGAGGGTTTCCGACACATAGCTGCCAATGTCGGCGATACGGTCCTGGCTCTGGCGCGACAGATTGCGCACGCGGCGGCCGAAAATCAGGATCGGCGCGATCACCAGCGGCAGTGCAATCACGACAATGCTGGTCAACTTCGGATTGGTGATGAACAGCAGCACTACACCGCCGATCACCATCAGCAGATTGCGCAGGAACAGCGAGAGCGACGAGCCGATCACCGATTGCAGCAGCGTGGTATCAGCGGTCAGGCGCGACTGGATTTCCGAGCTGCGGTTGTCCTCGTAAAAGCCCGGATGCAGATACACCAAGTGATTGAACACTTGGCGACGAATGTCGGCGACCACGCGCTCGCCTATCCACGACACCAGATAGAAACGGGCAAAGGTGCCCAGCGCCAGTCCGAGCACCAGCAACATGAAAATCCCGATCGACTGATTGAGCAGATGCGGCGAACGGGTCATGAAACCCTGGTCTACCAACAACTTGATGCCCTGCCCCATCGACAGGGTAATGCCGGCGGTGACGATCAACGCGAGTAAAGCGCCGAAGGCATGCCAGCGGTAAGGCAGGAGAAAATGACTGGTCAGGCGCAGGGCGCGCCGGTGTCGGGAAGAAAGCATGGAGATCATGGAGTTCACGTCTGCGCAGATGGATCGGGCCAGCCTACAGACTCAGATGGGGTGGAACTCTGTAAATCACAATGAGTCAGGTTAAATATGCCCGGGATGTCCGGATGCTAGAAACGATTGGTCTAAGGTTGCGGTTGAGACGAGCGGTCATTTCTGTTTGAGTAGAGATGCCGCCCGCCGACAGACCGCAGGGAGTTGTCACAGCCTGGTCACGTGGCGGTTTTAACTTAGGCACACAACCTGATGAGGAGACAGGCCATGTCCTTGCAACACAGCAGCGAAGACAAGATTGAAGTGATCCGCACCAAACCCGACCAGTCTCTGGGTTGCTCGATTATCGATGAGCAGGGCCGCGAAGTACCGATCACTGAAGACATGATCCAGGACGCTTGCCGCGAACTGGAGAAGCGATTGGTCAAGCCTGCCGAACAAGAGTGATGTAGCCACCGTCTTCCCGACCCGGCCCTGATTGGCCGGGTTTTTTATATCTGCAATTCGGGATTGGTGGTCCGGCTTTCGCGAGCAGGCTCGCTCCCACCTTTAACTTTGCTGCACTGTAGATCCCCTGTGGGAGCGAGCCTGCTCGCGAAAAGGCCAGCGCTGATTCAGACAGCCACCGCCCCCAGCGCCTCAACAATCTGCCCCACCCCGGGCCCACACCAT
>NZ_JASCPT010000183.1:0-7775 GCF_029959775.1 Pseudomonas sp. PS01270
GAGCGAGCCTGCTCGCGAAAGCGGTGTGTCAGACGTGAAATTGTTATCTGACAGTCCGCCTTCGCGAGCAGGCTCGCTCCCACAGTGAGTTTCGGTGAGTTTATTTCTTGTGTTGCTCTACGAACTGGCCGTAGGCATCAATGAATTTTTGCAGGAACGGCTTCACCGAGTCGCTCAGCTTGCCCGCTTCATCAAACGCGTTGCCCGCACCCCCCAGATACGCTTCCGGCTGTTGCAGGCAATGGATATCGAGGAAAACGAATGTCTGACGCAGGTGCTGGTTAGCGCCGAAGCCACCGATGGCGCCTGGCGATACGCTGATCACCGCACCGGGTTTGCCGCTCCAAGCGCTCTGGCCATAAGGGCGTGAACCGACGTCGATGGCGTTCTTCAACGGTGCCGGGATCGAGCGGTTGTACTCGGGGGTAACAAACAGCACCGCGTCGGATGACGCCACTTTCTGACGGAAAGTGCTGTAGGCTGCCGGCGGAGAAGCGCCGTCGATGTCTTCGTTGTACAGCGGCAGCTCACCGATTTCGACAATCTCGAGCTTGAGATTGGCCGGCGCCAGTTCAGCGAGGGCCAGTGCGACTTTGCGATTGATCGATGCCTTGCGCAGGCTACCGACCACTACAGCGACGTTGTAGACATTGCTCATGGATGACTCTCGATGGTCCGTGGGAAGAGTCGCTAGTTATAGATGATCCAGTGACATTTTCACCAGTGGTCATTGGTTTTTCCTCCGCGGCGAATATTTTTTTCCTGTAGGAAAACTTACCGAGCTTGGTGACGGTCTACAAAGCCGCAAATCAAGCGTTTTATCTCCAGAGGTTCTAAGCAGATGGCAGCAGTACTCGTCGGTCAGTTTCATGCAAGAGATGCGGAAGGCCGCGTTTATTCCGTGCATGAATTCCAGGAATCGAACCCGTCTGCAGACGGATCCACTGGCTCGGAGCCCATTTACAGACTGGCTATTGGCGATCGGGTCAATAAGGTCAGTGACAGCGAGTTTCTCCTGGTTCAATCAGGCATTACCCTGATTCGCGAACCTGAGCCAACCGTCGCTCAATAACCCAGCGTTATGAGCAGAAGTCATGCGAGCGGACTTGGGGTAGGATTCAGCGTCTGACCCCACCTGCTGAACATGGACTTCACGCATGCGTTTACGCCACATCGAAGTGATTCAGGCGCTCTTGCAGACCGGTCACCTGGGCACCGCCGCCGAATGGCTGCAATTGCCGGTGACCGAGGTCGAAGAGCGCTTGCGCGAAGCCGAGAGTCAGTTGGGGTTCATGCTGTTTGCCAGCGTTCGCGGGCGCCTGCAATCGACCCCCGAAGCGCGCGCTTTGCAGGTGGAAATCGCACACGTTTACGAGGCGCTTGAGCCGGTGCAGCGTCTGGCCAGCAGCCTCAAGCAATACCTCGCCCCGCCCTTGCGCATCATCGGCACCCCGCCGCTGGCCCAGCAATTGCTGCCACAAAGCCTTGCGACTCTGCGTCGGCGCTTGCCGGACGCACCTTGCAGCCTGCTCAGCGCGCCGACTCGCGACATCGTTCGCAGCCTGTTACTGCGCGAAAGCGATCTGGGCCTGAGCCTGCACGATCCCGAACACCCCGATATCCACTGCCAGCCGCTGGCCCAGGGCAAGCTGCAATTGCTCGCTCCGCACGGCTGGCTGCAACCGAAACAGAAATACATTTCCCTCGCGGATCTGGCCGGTCAGGCCATGGTCGGTCTCGAAGGGCATGATCCGCTGAGCCCGGCACTGGAAAACAAACTCCAGGCCTTGCGCCCGGCGCCAAGCATTCAGACCCGCGTGCAGACCCATCAGATGATGCGCAGCATGGTCGAGGCCGGCGAAGGTCTGGCCATCGTCGACCCCTTCACCGCGTTGGGCGCCCGCGCCGGTGGGCTTGACGTCTGCCCGCTCTCACCGGCAGTGCCGATCAACCTCTACGCCCTGACCTTCAAACATGCCACGCCGTCGGCGGCGATTCAGACACTGCTGACGATCGTCACGGAACAAGCCGAGGCGATGTTGTCGAGCTGAGTGGTTTTTCCAGCGGATTATCGAACAGGCGATACCAGAACAACGCGACTTCGGCGGTGTGCGGATCGATGCCGCGATAGCGCAACTGGTCGATGCCGCCGATCACATAACCGCAACGCTCATACAGACGACAGGCGCCGAGGTTGTTGTTCTGGGTTTCGAGCATGATGCCCGGCAGCTTCTTCTTGCGACTCCAGAACTGCGCGACATCGAGCAACGCCTTGGCCACGCCGTGGCGACGGGCCGGGGCATGCACCGCCAGTTCATCGATATGGGCAAAGCCGTTCCAATTGGTGCTGATCACCAGATGGCCGACCGGCTCGTCGTCCAGGTACGCCATGAAAATCGCACTGTCGGGCGCGTTGTGAAAGGCGCTGAACTCTTCCGGATCGATGCCGTAGCACTTGCGGTACGGCACGATTGGCGTCACCGGCCACTGCTCGACCGGCTTGCCGATCACGGCAGCGCCATAGGCGCCCACCTCGAAACTGAAGTCGCTGCCCCAGATATACGGCGCAAAACCTTCATCGGCGACCCGCACCGACAACCCTGGGTATTTCGGATTCATGACCGGTTGCATACTGGGAAAAGTCCTCATTCCTTGACGCAGCCGACAGTGTCGACCTTGCTGTCGCGATGGATGATTGCCAGCGCAAATTTCAACTCTTTGTACATGAGGCTCAGTGTCCTGAGGCGGCAGATTTGCACCTGACCAGTGCACTCAGGGTAGAGGGTTGCGACGAATGTGGCGAGAGTGGCAACTTGGCTCCATGTCGCCAAACGCAAAAAATCGCTGCCTTCGGTGTCTCTAACTTGGAATGCAATCCCCGTAGGAGCCGCCGAAGGCTGCGATCTTTTGATCTTCAGGTTTTTCAGGCCTGCGCATCAGCCTCGGCAATCTGCGTCCACAACGCCGGCGCTCCCGCCGATTTGGCGATGATTTCCAGCCGCACCAGATGCGCCGCCAGTTCTTCTTCGGTCGCCCGGATGATTCGTGCTGGCTGACGATCGACCGGCAGGCGGCGGATTTCGGTAGCCGAGTTGTCGGCGCCCTCGCCTGTGCCATTGCCGTCGGAGGCGTTGCCGGCCAGCGACAGGCTGGTCTGGCCGCCGGTCATGGTCAGGTAGACGTCGGCGAGAATCTCCGAGTCGAGCAAGGCGCCGTGCAGTTCACGGCCGGAGTTGTCGACGCCGTAACGCTTGCACAACGCATCGAGGCTGTTGCGCTGCCCCGGGTGACGTTCCCGGGCCATCATCAGGGTGTCGAGGATGGTGCAATGCTGGGTGATGTCGGCGCGATCGTGCTGGCCCATCAAGGCGAATTCGTTGTTGATGAAGCCAACGTCGAACGCCGCGTTGTGGATGATCAGCTGTGCGCCCTGGATGAACTCGAAGAACTCGTCGGCGACTTCGGCAAAGCGCGGCTTGCCGACGAGGAATTCGTTTGTAATGCCGTGAACACCGATCGCGCCTTCGTCGCTTTCGCGATCCGGTTGCAGGTAAACGTGGAAATGCCGGCCCGTCAGGCGCCGACCGATCAGTTCGACGCAACCGATTTCAATGATCCGGTGACCATCGGTCACCGGCATGCCGGTGGTTTCGGTATCGAGTACAACGGATCTGGTGGCCATCAGTGCTCAGCTCTCAACGGGTCAATCGGGCAAAGGCGCGGATGTTAACACGCTGGGAATGAAGCCTGTAGGAGCTGCGGCACGCTGCGATCTTTTGATTTTTCTTACAGCAAGATCAAAAGATCGCAGCCTTCGGCAGCTCCTACAGGGGAATGCATTGCAAATGTGGGAGCGAGCCTGCTCGCGAACGGCCACGCCACGGTTAGAAGCGAAATCAGCTCTGCTTGTAACCGCGAACTTCATCCACCCCACGGTTGGCCAGCTGGTCAGCCCGCTCGTTACCGTGATGACCAATGTGCCCGCGCACCCATTTCCAGGTGACTTTGTGGCGATTGACCTGCTCGTCCAGCTCTTTCCACAGATCGGCGTTTTTCACCGGTTCTTTCGCAGCGGTTTTCCAGCCGCGCTTCTTCCAGTTGGCCATCCACTCGTTGATGCCTTTCATCACGTATTGCGAGTCGGTGACCAGCAGCACTTCGCAGGGGCGCTTGAGCGCTTCGAGGCCACGAATCGCGCCGAGCAGCTCCATGCGGTTGTTGGTCGTGTTGGCCTCGCCGCCCCACAATTCCTTTTCGACGCCCTTGCACACCAGCAGCGCGCCCCAGCCGCCGGGGCCGGGGTTGCCCTTGCAGGCACCGTCGGTGAACAGTTCTACGGTGTCGACGCTTTCCACGCTTTCGCTCATGCCAGTCTTTCCAGAAAAATGCCTGTCCTGCCAATCACGGATCGACAATGACCGCGGCCGGGACAAGCCCGGCCACAAATAAAAGAAGATTTACGGTTCGATGCGGCGGCGGTTGACCTTGGCCATCGGCAGCGGAATCAGCTTGCCCATCGGCTCGCGGCGTTCCTGGCGCAATGGCCGCAGCCCCACCACGATCTTGCGCGCCACCAGCAGATAGAAGCCACCGCCGGACAGCTGCCAGTCACCGGCCTTGCGTTCCCAGCCGGCCAGACGGTTCTGCCACTTGGGCGACGCGAGCGGCGGACGATAGCACCCGAAGCGGCGTTTCTCCAGCGCGAAGCCGAGCAGATTGAGCCAGTCGGCGACCCGCGACGGCGAGATGCAGCGCGCCTTGCGCAGGGCATCATTGGCGAAGAAATGCCGCAGCCCCCAAGTGCTCCAGGGGTTGATGCCGATGATCAGCAGATGCCCGCCGGGGCGCACGCTGCTCGCCGCTTCACGCAGCAAACCGTGGGGCGACAGGCAGAAATCCAGGCCATGCTGCATCACCACCACGTCGGCGGCGTGCTCGCTCAACGGCCAGGCCTGCTCTTCGCAAACGATCTCGACTCCGGGCAACGGCGCGCCTAGACGCACGTTGCGCTGTACTTGCGGCGCGGCCGGCGGGGTTTCGGCGGACGGGCCGTAATGCACCAGATAACCGCCGAAGAACCGGCCGAGCTCGTCGTCGAGCATGCGCCGCTCTTCATCCAGCAGAAATTGCCCGAGCGGCCCCGACAGCCATTCGCGGGCGGCGCTGATCAATGCCAGCCAGTCGGGATCGGCCTGAGCGAACGCTTTATCGGTCATGTCATTCTCCAACGCGCCAGGAACTACTAAGATGCGCCAATGTTTTCCGCTTGGCGAATTCCGACGATGATACAGATCAGTGCCCTGCCCGCGTTCACCGACAACTACATCTGGTTGTTACAGGATCATCAGACCCAGCGCTGCGCGGTGGTTGATCCGGGCGACGCCGCCCCGGTGCAGGCGTGGCTTGACGCGCATCCGGGCTGGGTGCTCAGCGATATTCTGATCACTCACCATCACCATGACCATGTCGGCGGCGTCGAGCGCCTGAAAGCGGCGAGCGGCGCCAGGGTCTACGGCCCGGCCAGCGAAAGCATTCCGGCGCGTGACGTAGCGCTCAAGGACAACGACAGCGTCAGCGTGCTCGGCTGGGACTTCGACGTCTATGCGGTGCCCGGTCACACCCTGGGGCACATCGCCTATTACCACCATGGCCTGCTGTTCTGCGGCGACACCCTGTTCGCCGCCGGTTGCGGCCGGTTGTTCGAAGGCACGCCCGAGCAGATGTACCACTCGCTCAGCCGTCTCGCGGCCCTGCCGGAAGATACGCTGGTGTACTGCACCCACGAATACACCTTGAGCAATCTGAAATTTGCCGCCGCCGTCGAGCCGGGCAATCCGGAAGTCGCCGCCCGTCTGGAAAAGGTCACGCAGCAACGGCAGAACGGCGTGATGACATTGCCGTCGACTTTGGCCCTGGAAAAGCTTACCAATCCGTTTTTACGCACTTCTGAAACATTGGTTACACAAAAAGTGGACGAACGGGAAGGCGCTCAAAACCGGGAGCCGAGCGAGGTATTTGCGGCTCTGCGGGCATGGAAAGACAAGTTCTGACAAGCGCGCCGGCCGGGACAAAAATTCTCAATGGTTGACCGCAGGGGGTGCGCTTTCTAGAATCGCCCGACATTTTTGCCCGGAACTTACTTCCAGCCAATGTCGTCATCCATACGTAAGTCCGTCAATTCAGATGCTTTGACCCGCTTGGCGCAAGCCATCGCGGTGGCTGTGTCCGCCACGCTGGCGGGTTGTTCCAGCCACGCTCCGCAGACTGAAGCGACGCATACGCCGAACATTGCTGCGCGAGCCAAGCAGAAGCCGATCTGGCTGACCGAGAAGCCCACTCCCGTGGCGCCCCAGGACATCTGGGAACGCATGCGCCAGGGCTTCCAGTTGCAGGAAGGCCTCGGCGTCAATCCGCGCATTGAGCAACAACGCCTGTGGTTCGCCAGTAACCCCTCTTTCCTCGAGAATGCCGGCGAACGCGGCAGCCTCTACATTCATTACATCGTCGAACGCCTCGAAGAACGCAACATGCCGTTGGAACTGGCCCTGCTGCCAGTGATCGAGAGCGCGTACAACCCGATGGCCTACTCCCGCGCCGATGCGGTGGGCCTGTGGCAATTCATTCCGTCCACCGGGCGCTACTTCAACCTGCGCCAGACCCGCTTCTACGACGGTCGTCGCGACATCACCGCTTCGACCACGGCAGCGATGGATTACCTGACTCGCCTGCACGACATGTTCAACGGCGACTGGCTGCTGGCGCTGGCAGCCTACAACGCTGGTGAAGGCACCGTCAGCCGCGCGATCGAACGCAACGAAAAGCTCGGCCTGCCCACCGACTACTGGAACCTGCCGCTGCCGGCGGAAACCCAGGCCTATGTGCCGAAGTTGCTGGCACTGTCGCAAGTGGTACTGGCGCCTGAAGCCTACGGCGTCAACCTCAACCCGATCGCCAACGAGCCGTACTTCCAGGTCGTCGAAATCAACCAGCGCATGGACCTGTCCAAGGTCGCTGCGGTGGCCAACATCGATGAAGACGAACTGTTCCAGCTCAATCCGGCGTTCAAACAGCGCACCACCATCGACGGTCCGCAGCATCTGCTGGTGCCGACATCCAAGGCGCAACTGCTGACCGCCAGTCTGCAGACCATGCGCCCGGACGAATTGATCAGCCCGCGCTCGCTGAAACCGGTGTTCGAAGGCGCCGATCCGTCGGAAGTGGCGCAGCTCAAACGTGCTTATCGGGTCAAGCGTGGCGACAACCTCGGCTCCATCGCCAAGGCCAACAAGGTCGAAGTCAAGGATCTGCAGCGCTGGAACAAGCTGACCGGCAAGAACCTCAAGGTCGGCCAGACCCTGGTCATGCAGGACAACACCAAGCGTGCACCGGCGCGCAAGTCCGGCCGGGTCAACACCGTGGTCGCGGCGAATACCAAGACCAAAGGCAAGGACGAGAACAAGCAGCAGACCCAGTACAAGGTCAAGCGCGGCGACACCCTGTATGTGGTGGCCAAGCGGTTCAACGTCGAGATGCAACATCTCAAGCGTTGGAACCCGGGTGCGGGCAAGGCGTTGAAGCCGGGGCAGATGCTTACGGTTTATCAGCCGCACTGATTGAAGAGCCCCTGAATTCAGGGGCTTTTTATTGCCGATTGCTTTGTGCCAGACGGGAACACTGTGGCGAGGGGATTTATCCCCGCTGGGGCGCGCAGCGGCCCCTTTTTTTCGGCATCTTGAAGAAGGGGGACTGCTGCGCAGTCCAGCGGGGATAAATCC
>NZ_JASCPT010000184.1:0-7766 GCF_029959775.1 Pseudomonas sp. PS01270
GCTCGCGAAAGCGGTCTTTCAGTCAACCTCTTCGGCGACTGAAACACCGCATTCGCGAGCAGGCTCGCTCCCACAATTTTGATCCCGCGCCGATCAGAAGCTGGTGCTGAACCGACGGACGCCGTTTTCCACCGCCGGAATCTGCGCCGCGGTGCTGCCGGATGCCTGGAACAGCACCAGGTGATCCGCCGCTACGCGAATCCCGACCTGCGCGCCAACCAGATGATCGGCATGGCTGGGGAAGATCGATTCCAGTTGTGCACCGGTCGGCAGTTGCAAGCGATACAAGGTCGCCGCGCCGAGGAATGTCTTGCCGACAATCTGCGCCTGCAATGGGCTGTCCGGTGCATAAACAATGTCATCCGGACGCAACAGCACATCCACCGCACCGCCGATCGGCCAGGTGTAGGCGCGATTACCACGCAGCTCACCCAGCTCGGTCTGCACCGATTCCGGGGTGACGAGCTGGCCGCGAATGAAATAGCCCTGACCGATGAAACTGGCGACATATGGCGTCGCCGGTTCGTGATAGAGGTTGTAGGGCGTGTCCCACTGTTCCAGCCGACCTTCCTTGAACACACCAACGTGATCGCTGACGGCGAAGGCTTCTTCCTGATCGTGGGTGACCAGAATCGCACTGGTACCACGGGCCTTGAGGATGTCGCGTACCTCATGGCTGAGCTTGCGGCGCAGTTCGCCATCTAGGTTGGAGAACGGCTCGTCGAGCAGCAGCAACTGCGGCTCCGGCGCCAAGGCACGGGCGAGGGCGACGCGCTGTTGCTGGCCGCCGGACAGCTCGTGGGGGAAGCGCTTGCCGAGGTTTTTCAGGTTGACCAGTTCCAGCAGCTCTTCGACCACGCGTGCCTTGTTCGGGTGCTTGCGAATGCCGAAAGCGATGTTGTCGGCCACACTCAGGTGTGGGAACAGCGCGTAGTCCTGAAACACCATGCCGATCCGGCGTTTCTCCGGCGCCAGGGTGAAACCGGCACTGGACAGGGTTTCGCCACCGAGGGTGATTTCGCCTTCGTGCACCGGTTCGAAACCGGCGATGGCGCGCAGGGTGGTGGTCTTGCCGCAGCCGGACGAGCCGAGCAGGCAGCCGATGTCGCCGGCGTTGAGGTGCAGATTGAGGTTCTGCACTACGCGTTGATCTTGATAGCCGCAAGCGAGGTTGCGCAGGTTCAGCAGTAATTCATGGCTCATGCGTGGTGATATGCCGGTTCGACGAGGAACTCGAGCAGGGCCTTCTGTGCGTGGAGACGGTTTTCTGCCTGATCCCAGGCGACGGAGCGCGGGTCATCGAGCAGGTCGAGACTGATTTCTTCGCCACGGTGCGCCGGCAGGCAGTGCATGAACAGCACGTCCTCGGCAGCGAGGTCGAGCAGGGCACGGTTGACCTGGAACGGCGCGAACAGCTTGAGGCGCTTGGCAGTTTCCTCTTCCTGGCCCATCGAAGTCCAGACGTCGGTGCTGACCAGATGCGCGCCACGCACGGCGTCTTGCGGATCGCGGACGATGGTCACGCGATCACCAGCCTGGGCGACGAATTCCGGGTTCGGCTCGTAGCCTTCCGGGCAGGCAACGCGCAGCTGGAAGTCGAACTGGATCGCCGCTTCTATATAGCTGTTGCACATGTTGTTGCCGTCACCGATCCAGGCCACGGTCTTGCCCTGGATCGAGCCACGGTGTTCGAGGAAGGTCTGCATGTCGGCGAGCAACTGGCAAGGGTGCAGATCATCGGACAGGCCGTTGATCACCGGCACCCGCGAGTTGGCGGCGAATTCGGTGAGGGTGCTGTGGGCGAAGGTGCGGATCATCACCGCATCGAGCATGCTCGACATGACAATGGCGCAATCGCTGATCGGCTCGCCACGGCCCAGTTGGGTATCGCGCGGGGACAGGAAGATTGCCTGGCCGCCGAGCTGGATCATGCCGGCCTCGAAGGAGATCCGGGTGCGGGTCGAGGATTTTTCGAAGATCATCCCCAGCACGCGGTTTTTCAGAGGCTCGAACAGTACGCCGCGGTTACGCAGGTCCTTGAGCTCAACGCCTCGACGGATCACGCTGACCAGCTCTTCGGGCGTGCAATCCATCAGGGAGAGAAAGTGCCTTGCGCTCATCATTGACTACCTTTTTGCTACAGACCGCAGATGCTCAAAGCCTTGTTTAACGGAACAACGGGCGAGACCTGCGGCGTAAGCCGCACGGGGCGACGAAATAGGGGAAGGCGCGATATTGACACTAAATGTCGCGTTTTTCCAATAGGGTACTTTTGTCAGCGGGATTCGGAGCGCGGACCGGGCATTTCGATCACGCATGTGAAGCCGGATTCAGTACAGCGGTGAGCCTCTTTGTACACTGGCGCCGCCGGGCTTGGCAATGCGCCGCGACGGCAACGCAGCGGTCCTGGTCGGTTTACGAGCGCGGCGCCACCGATTCGCTTGGTCGGATGTTCAGACTGAAACATTTGCTAAAGCAAAGTGCTGGGTTATAAATAAGTTTCGAGCGACGCAGGAAGCCTCCGCATGGAATCGAAAGAACAACTGTTAATGGAACTGCTGGGCCACACGGCTCGCTCCCTGACCCATCTCACCGCGTCCGTCACCTCGATGTCTTTCGAGTTGCTGCGCAGTGACGACGAAGTGGTCAAATCCGCCGGTCGGCACATGATCGATCGCATGGCCACCATCAGCGCCGGGCTCGATGAGCACTGGCGGTTGATCGGCGAGCTCACCGGCGTCCACGTCGCCCATGAGCAGATAGAAACCATCCAGGAGATCCAGCTGGCGGCACCGCCGCAGTTGCCGCCGAACTGATCGCGGCGATTTATCGGCTGTCCTGATAACCGTCGATTCACAAGACGAACGTCGCTGGCGCCGTCTCTGCGCACGGGCCATAGTTTTGTTCCCGCGGGCGTGATCGCCTGCTCCCGAACAAGACAGAGACTGGCCATGACCAAGACTCTTCACCACCGTGCATGCCACCTGTGCGAAGCCATTTGCGGCCTGACCATCGAAACCACGGAAACCGATGGCAACGTCGCGATCACCTCGATCAAGGGTGATGCCCTCGACACCTTCAGCCGCGGCCATATCTGCCCGAAAGCCGTGGCCCTGCAAGATATTCAGAACGATCCCGATCGCCTGCGTCAGCCGATGCGCCGCGTCGGCAGCGAATGGCTGCCGATCGAATGGGACGAGGCGTTTGCGCTGGTGGCCGAGAAACTCGCGGCGATTCAGGAACATCACGGGCAGAACGCCGTTGCGGTGTATCAGGGCAATCCGAGCGTGCACAACTACGGCCTGATGACCCACAGCAATTACTTCCTGGGGTTGCTGAAAACCCGCAATCGCTATTCGGCAACGTCGGTCGATCAACTGCCGCACCACCTCAGCAGCTATCTGATGTACGGCCACGGCTTGCTGTTACCGATTCCCGATATCGATCACACCGACTTCATGCTGATCCTCGGCGGCAATCCGCTGGCGTCCAACGGCAGCATCATGACCGTGCCGGACGTCGAGAAGCGCCTGAAGGCGATTCAGGCGCGCGGCGGCAAAGTGGTGGTAGTCGATCCGCGCCGCAGCGAAACCGCAGCGATGGCCGATCAGCACGTGTTCGTCCGCCCGGGCGGCGATGCGGCGTTGCTGTTCGGCATGCTCAATACGCTGTTCAGCGAAGGCCTGACCCGCGACAGCCATTTGCCGGTCGATGGCCTCGACGAAGTGCGAAACGCCGTGGCTGAATTCAGCGCCGAAGCGATGAGCCCGCTCTGCGCGGTGCCTGCCGAACAGATCCGCCAACTGGCGCGCGACTTCGCTGCCGCACCGAGTGCCGTCTGCTATGGACGCATGGGCGTTTCGACCCAGGCCTTCGGCACTCTCTGTCATTGGGTGGTGCAGTTGATCAATCTGGTCACCGGCAATCTCGACCGCGTTGGCGGTGCACTGTGCACCGAACCCGCTGTGGATCTGGTGGCGTCGACCTCGGGCGGGCATTTCAACAAATGGCAGAGCCGGGTTTCCGGTCGTCCGGAATACGGCGGCGAGTTGCCGGTCTCGGCACTGGCCGAAGAGATGCTCACGGAGGGCGAGGGGCAGATCCGCGCGCTGATCACCGTGGCCGGCAACCCGGTGTTGTCGACACCCAACGGCCGGCAGTTGGAGCAGGCGCTGGACGGCCTCGACTTCATGCTCAGCATCGACCTGTACATCAACGAAACCACGCGCTATGCCGATCTGATCCTGCCGTCGACCTCGGCGCTGGAAAACGACCACTACGACACCACTTTCAACCTGTTCGCGGTGCGTAACGTGACCCGCTTCAATCGCGCCATCCTCGGCAAGCCCGAGGGGGCTTTGCATGATTGGGAGATCTTCGTCGGGCTGGCCAAGGCCTTCGCCGAGAAAACCGGTAAAGAACTGAAACCGACGATGCCGCCGGCGAAGATGATCGACATGGGCCTGCGCATGGGCCGCTACGGCGATGCGTCCGAGCACAAGTTGTCGCTGGCGACGCTGTTCGATCATCCGCACGGCATTGATCTTGGGGCGCTGAAGCCGAATCTGGCGTCACGTCTGAAAACGCCGAATCAGCGTATCCAGGCCGCACCGCCGGAAATTCTCGCCGACCTCGCACGCTTTGCCGCGTTGCAGGCGCCGGCAGCCGATGAATTGTTGATGATCGGTCGCCGCCATGTACGCAGCAATAATTCGTGGATGCATAATTTCCATCGACTGGTGAAGGGTAAGCCACGGCATCAGTTGCTGATGCACCCGGATGACCTGGCCAGCCGTGGTCTGGCCGATGGGCAGCGGGTTCGGGTGAGTTCGCGGGTCGGGCAGATCGAGGTGGAAGTGCTCGCCAGTCTCGACATGATGAAAGGCGTGGTCAGCCTGCCGCACGGTTGGGGCCACGCGCGCCCGGGCGTGCAGATGGCGATCGCCAGCGGCCAGCCGGGGTCGAGCGCCAACGACCTGACCGACGAGTGTCAGCTTGACGAACTGTCGGGCAACGCGGCGTTGAACGGTGTGCCGGTGACCGTGGCGGCGGCCTGAGCGGGTCTGTCGGGGAGACCGAGCATGGCGCTCGGGATTCCGTTACAATGCGCCACCGTGCCGACCTCTGAGTCGGAAAGTTCAGCCGAGGTGCTCCATGGATATCATCGAAACGATTAAAGAGCAGATTGCCAACAACACCATTCTGCTTTACATGAAAGGCTCGCCGAATGCCCCGCAGTGCGGCTTCTCCGCGAAGGCTGCGCAGGCTGTGATGGCCTGTGGTGAAAAGTTCGCGTACGTGGACATCCTGCAGAACCCGGAAATCCGCGCCAACCTGCCGAAGTACGCCAACTGGCCGACTTTCCCGCAACTGTGGGTCGGCGGTGAGCTGGTTGGCGGCAGCGACATCATGACCGAGATGGCTGCAGACGGTTCGCTGCAAAGCACCATCAAGGCGGCTGTCGAAGCGGCAGCGGCGAACAAGTCCGAAGCCTGATTCGCTCTTGCAGGGATTTCGCAACCTCTGAAATCCCGGCGATAAAAAAGCCCCGCACCTCGAAAGAGGGCGGGGCTTTTTAGTATCTTGCGAGGGTCAGATCACTCTTCGCCCATCTGCGACTGCAGATAGTTTTCCAGGCCGATCTTGTCGATCAGGCCGAGCTGGGTTTCCAGCCAGTCGATGTGTTCTTCTTCCGACTCGAGAATGTCTTCAAGCAGTTCACGGCTGCCGAAGTCACCAACGGTTTCGCAATGGGCGATGGCGGCTTTCAGGTCGGCGTGACCGGTCTTTTCGATGCGCAGGTCGCATTCGAGCATTTCGCGGGTGTGCTCGCCGATGTGCAGCTTGCCCAAGTCCTGAACGTTCGGCAGGCCTTCAAGGAACAGGATGCGCTTGATCAGCTTGTCCGCGTGTTTCATCTCGTCGATGGATTCGTGGTATTCGTGCTTGCCGAGCTTGTTCAGACCCCAATCTTCATACATGCGCGCATGCAGGAAGTACTGATTGATCGCGACCAGCTCATTGGCGAGGATCTTGTTGAGATGCTGGATGACTGTAATGTCGCCTTTCATGATCGGAGTCCTGCCCTGTATTAACCGTATATAAGGCGGAGTTTGAGCTTGGCAGTTATAAGTGTCAAACCTAAGTTATTGAATAATAAATGAAAATTAATCGGAATAAGAATGTTTGTGTTCCGCGTCTGGACGCTAAGCAATTGATTTTCAGGCATAAAAAAACCGGACATCTAGTCCGGTTCTTTGAAATGGGGGCATTTACGCAGCAGTAAATTCTACCGGGTAAGGGATCGCGGCCTGGGCGGTTTGCAGCTTGGTCAGGGTTTCGCGCACCACTTCCTTGGCAAGGCAGGCGCATTTGCCGCACTGGCTGGCGACGCCGGTGGCCTGGCGAACTTCTTTGTAGCTGCAGCAACCTTCATAGATCGCTTCGCGGATCTGTCCGTCGGTGACGCCAGTGCAGAGGCAAACATACATAAGTAAGAACCGTCGCTGGTTGTGACTCAATTGCGATGGATCTTAATGTTAACGAGAATGATTGTCAAAGTGCTTTCGGAACGCTTCGCAGCCAATTTCCCGGCGACTGACGAACGGTATCTTCCAAATGCGCGTCTGACCCCATGAATACGCAGTGGATAACCGAACAGGGAAAATCCGTTACGGACAGGCCAAACACGCAGTGTATGATGGTCGTCCCTTGCGAAGAGGGTTCGTGTCACAGGGCTGTCGCCTGAGGGTGACAGGCTGGCCCGGACCCTGAACTTCAAGTTTCTACACCAGGAGATATCAATGAGCGTACTCGTAGGCAAACAAGCCCCAGACTTCACCGTCCCGGCCGTACTCGGCAATGGCGAGATCGTTGACAGCTTCACCCTGTCCTCGGCCATCAAAGGCAAATACGGCCTGGTGTTCTTCTACCCGCTGGACTTCACCTTCGTCTGCCCGTCCGAGCTGATCGCTCTGGACAACCGCATGGCTGACTTCAAGGCGCGCAACGTTGAAGTGATCGCTGTGTCGATCGACTCGCACTTCACCCACAACGCCTGGCGCAACACTCCAGTGAACAATGGCGGCATCGGCCAGGTGAAATACACCATGGCTGCCGACATGAAGCACGACATCGCCAAGGCATACGACGTTGAATCCGAAGGCGGCGTGGCTTTCCGTGGCGCGTTCCTGATCGACGACAAAGGCGTGGTTCGCTCGCAGATCATCAACGACCTGCCGCTGGGCCGTAACATGGAAGAGCTGATCCGTCTGGTCGACGCGCTGCAATTCCACGAAGAGCACGGCGAAGTCTGCCCGGCCAACTGGAAGAAAGGCGACAAAGGCATGAACGCTTCGCCGGAAGGCGTTGCGGCTTACCTGACCGAGAACGCTGCGGCCCTGTAAGGCGCAACGTCGAGGTACAAAAAAACCGGCCCACGTCAGACTGTGTGAAAACGCACTAACGGCGGTTCCAGCAAACGCCCCGACTTGTTCGGGGCGTTTGCTTTTGTGCTCACAGCAAACGAAAAAAGGCGTTTCAGCCCATCAGCGCCATCATCTGGCGCACGCCCAACACGTTAATTGCTCTTTTCAGGTTGTAGGCGTTCACCGCCAAGGCCATTTCAGCTCTCGCGCCTTCAAGCTGTCGCAGCAAGAATCGAGCGTTACCAAATAACCACTGTTTAAGGTTGCCGAAGGGATGTTCGACGATGGATCGTCGGCTGACCATCATTTCGGGATGCGCCTGCATTCGCTGCTCCATTC
>NZ_JASCPT010000185.1:0-7733 GCF_029959775.1 Pseudomonas sp. PS01270
AGCTCGCTCCCACATTGGATCTTCAGTGCACACATATTTTGTGCATGTCATAGAGCTATGTGGGAGCGAGCTTGCTCGCGAAGGGGGCGGTGGATTCAGAAAAAAACCTACTGATCAAACAACGCCTTCTGCCCCTCCGCGGAAGTCAGCATTCCATCCCCGTCATGCCCGACCCCAGGCACCTCCACCAGCCGCTGATTGACCCCCTCAGGATGCCGGCGCAGCAAATAGCCGAAATACAGCTTCCCACGCATCAAGCGGTAAGCCCCTTGCGCCTCGGCCGCGCAGCTCTTGTCCAGCGCCGGATGTTCCGGGTCGACGTCCTGCTGCCCGAGCAGATAAATCACCTCGCGTTTGACGTAAGCGCTCTCGACCTGCAACGGCGTTTGCCCGCCGGCATACACCGGCATGTCCGCCAGGCCATACTTCCAGCGATTGAAGCCAGGGCATTGTGCGTGGTCGAACGCCACTGGCCGCTGCTCGTTGAAATATGCATAGGACGAAGGATTGGCCACTACATAGCGCAAGCGAATACCGTTGGCCTTGAGCGCCGGCTGATCCTTGGCCAGCAGGGCGTAACGCTGCACCACCTGACCACCGCCGGAGTGGCCGAAGATCACGATCTGCTTCACGTCCGGAAACTGTTTGCGGTCGCTGAGCCGCGCGACGATTTCGTCCAGCGCCGCGTAGGAACTCAGCGGATTCGGCCCGGTGGACAAGCCGCCGCCCATCCACTCGTTGCCCTGCCAGCGCAGCACCGTCGGCGGCAAGGAATACAGGGTGACGTCACTTTCATTGAGAAACTGCGGAGCGATCACCAGCGTGTGCGCGGTCTGCCCGGCGAGTTCGGCGGCGCTTTCCGCGCTTTTGCGATAGGTCTCGGCGTTGCGCAAGCGACCATGAATGACGATCAGCACCCGCTCGATCTTTTCCGGTGCCGGGCCGATGCCCACTGCCATTTCCCCGGCCTTGAGTTGCAGGCGACCGGGGCTGATCGCATCGACGCCGGTCGCTTGCGCGGTGCCGACGATGAACAGTAACGCCACAAGCCATTTATGCATTTACAGGGTTTTCGCCGCGAAGGTGTCGCACTGGCTTACCTGGCCTTGCGCGAATCCGGTTTTGAACCAGCGCACCCTTTGCGCTGACGTACCGTGGGTGAACGAGTCCGGCACCACACGGCCCTGACCCTGTTGCTGCAAGCGATCATCGCCGATGGCGTTGGCGGCGTTCAAGGCTTCTTCGATGTCGCCGGGCTCCAGCCAGTTCAGGCGTTTCTGCGCGTTATACGCCCAGACGCCAGCGAGACAGTCGGCCTGCAATTCCTGACGAACCAGCAAGCCGCCGTCGCCTTCCATTTGCCGGCCTTGCTGACGCGCCGCCTGCATCTTCGCCGAGACGCCCAGCAGCGTCTGCACATGGTGGCCGACTTCGTGCGCAATCACGTAAGCCTGAGCGAAATCGCCAGCGGCTTTGAAGCGCTGCGACATTTCCTGAAAGAAGGCCATGTCCAGATAGACCTTCTGGTCGGCCGGGCAGTAGAACGGGCCGGTGGCAGAAGTGGCCATGCCGCACGCGGAGTTCACCCGATTGCTGAACAGCACCAGTGTCGGGTCTTTGTATTGGCGTCCGGCCTGCTGGAAGATCGGACCCCAAGTGTCTTCGGTGTCGCCGAGAATCGAGCGGACGAACTCAGCCTGTTCATCATTGGCCGGTGGCGCCTGGCGGGTTTGCGAAGTAGCCGCCGGTTGCTCCATCTGCCCGGTCAACTGGCCGAGGATCTGCATCGGGTCCTGGCCGGTGAGCCAGCCGATGCCGACGATCAGCACAATAGCGGTCAGGCTCAGGCCCTTGCCGCCACCGAAGCGCATGCCGCCACCACCGCCGGCATCATCACCCCGGGCGTCGACGACGTTGTCACTGCGTCGGCCTTTTTTCCATAGCATGTGGGAATCCTCTTTTATTGCCGGTGATGAATCTGCTGGTGATGAGTGTTGCCGCTGTGTGAGTGTGGCGCCAGTCCGGTCGTCCGTCCATGCACACGCGCCCACATGGTGCGGGCCTGGTATTGACGGTCGAGCGGGCCGTGAATTCAATCCCGAGTGGAATTTCTTCCGTCGAATTCATGAACCCGCTGTTTCGACGGCAGTCTGTGATGTTGCACACTGGCCGGGCGCCGAAGTGGCGGGAATCTTGCCTCAAGGTTTTGCCTGGCGGCGGTTTCCCGGCGAAGAAGAGTGCAACCTGTGCGGTTGCTGAAAGCTCGGCCGACTATGATTGCCACAACGATTGCCGCCAGCGCGAACGCTCGCCCGGATTTTTTTTCAGAGATTGCCAATGACCGTCAGCACCCCGCTCTCCGGTGTCAACCAGCCCTTCAAGGGGATTCTGCTGATTGTCGTGGCGACGTTCCTGTTTTCCAGTCACGACGCGTTGTCGAAATACCTCTCCGGTTTTTATCCGATCGTGATGGTGGTGTGGGCGCGCTATGTGGTGCACACCTTGTTGATGGCAGGGATTTTCCTGCCGCAGTCCGGTTTGCGCGTGCTGCGCACCAAGAAGCCGTTATGGCAGCTCGCCCGTGCCCTGTGCCTGCTCGGCACCAGCCTGTTTTTCACCACGGCGCTGCTGTACATCCCGCTGGCGGAAGCCACGGCGGTCAACTTTCTCGCACCGGTATTGGTCACGGCATTGTCGGTGCCGTTGCTCAAGGAACGGGTGACGCGCGGGCAGTGGATCGCGGTGATCTGCGGCTTCATCGGCGTGCTGATCATCGTCCACCCGGGCGGCGACCTGTTCACCCCGGCGATCCTGCTGCCGTTCTGCTCGGCGCTGTTTTTCTGCTTCTACCAACTGCTGACGCGCAAGCTTGCCGAAGTGGACAGCCCGACCACCAGCAACTTCTTTGCCGGCCTGTGCAATACCCTGGTGATGAGCGCGCTGGTGCCGTTCTTCTGGCAAGTGCCGACGTTGACTCACGCCGCGCTGATGCTGGCGCTGGGCAGTTGCGGGATGACGGCGCATCTGTTCCTGACCCAGGCCTTCCGCCACGCCGCCCCAGCCTTGCTGGCGCCGTTCGGCTATTGCCAGATCGTCTTTGCCGGGTTGTTGGGCTGGCTGCTGTTCAATCACACCCCGAGCGGGTTGACGGTGATTGGTATTGCGGTGATCTGTTGCAGCGGATTGGCGGCAGCGTGGCAGCAGAGCCGGCGCTGAAGAGCGGATCCCGGTACAACTTGTGGGAGCGAGCCTGCTCGCGAAAGCGGTGTATCAGTCGCCATATTCAGCGGCTGACGTGACGCCTTCGCGAGCAGGCTCGCTCTCACAATGGGATATATGCAGGCAGGTTATTCGGTAACGGTCGGAATCTTGCGCGGTGCCATGAAGTACATCCACGTCAGTGCGAGGAAGTACATCGCCGGGATCAGCGTGAACAGCACCGTGTAGTTGTTGTTGGTGACGGTGAGGATGTGGCCGACGATCTGGGTCATGAACATCCCGCCGATCGCTGCGCACATGCCGCCGAAGCCGAACACCGTGCTCATCATGTGCTTGGGCGTGTAGTCCATCACCAGGCTCCAGATGTTCGCAGTCCAGGCCTGATGCGCGCCGATCGCCAGCGAGATCGCCGCCACCGCCACCCACAGGTTCGCCGAGCCGGCGGCCATCACCACGCCGATGATGCAGCAGGCAAACAGCAACATCGACAGCAGCCGCGCCTTGATCGAGTTCATGCCGCGACCGATCAGGAACGAGGACAGAATCCCGCCGCCGACACTGCCGAAGTCAGCCGTGACGTAGATGATGATCAGCGGAATACCCATCTGCGTCACGTTGATGCCGAGGTTGTATTGCTGATTGAGAAACGGCGGCAGCCAGTACAGATAGAACCAGAACACCGGCGCGGTCAGCGAGTAGGCGAGGGCGAAGGCCCAGGTGCCGCGCATGCGCAGGATCTTGCTGAACGGCACGCGGGCCTGTTCCGGTTCGACTTGCTGCTGGATGTAATCGAGTTCCGACTGTTTCACCGTCGGGTGATCTTCCGGATTGAAGTATTTCAGGCCCCAGAACAGCAGCCAGATGCCGCCGAGTGCCGCCATGCACAGGAACGCCGCTTGCCAGCCCCACACATGCAGGACCAGTGGCAGCAGCATCGGCGTGAACATCGCGCCGACGTTGGTGCCGGCGTTGAAAATGCCGGTAGCGACTGCACGTTCACCGGCCGGGAACCACAGACGCGTGGTTTTCACACAGGCCGGATAGTTGGCCGCTTCCGTCAGGCCGAGGATGAAGCGGCAGACCATGAAGCCGACTGCCGAGGTCGCCAGGCCATGGGCACCGGTGGCCAGGCTCCAGAGCAGCACGGCGCAAAAGAACACGCGCTTGACGCCGACCCGGTCGATCAGACGTCCCTGGAGGACAAAACCGATCGCGTAGCCGACCTGAAACCAGAAGTTGATGTTGGCGTAATCCATCGCCGTCCAGCTCATTTCCTTGGCGAGGATCGGCTGCATGACGCCGAGGGCGGCGCGGTCGATGTAGTTGAGGGTGGTGGCAAAAAACACCAGCGCCAGCATGCCCCAGCGGGTCTTGCCGACAGCCATGGCGCCGCGGATCTTGTCGCCAATGCCACCCGTGGCAGTGCTCATGGCCGGAGCCATGCGGGAAGTCTGTGAAGGAATCATGTGTTCCACCCGTTTTTGGATTTGTTATTTGGTGTTCTTTTCTGTCGAACACCTTGCCCGGTGGTTAGTGGCCGGACTCGATGTGCAACCGATGTTGGGCAGTGAACAAAAAATCGTCAATTCGCCAAATCGCCTTAGTGTTCGATAATCGCACGCAAAACTAACCGGGTAGTACACTTTAAATTGCTGCGCGCAGGGATGCAGCCAATAATTTGCTCATCCTATAAAAGCGGCGCGGCTCACGCAGCCGCCGTCTCCAAACGGGAGTTGAAACATGCAGCGTTCCATTGCCACCGTTTCCTTGAGCGGCACCCTGCCGGAAAAACTCGAAGCCATTGCCGCCGCCGGGTTCGACGGCGTGGAGATTTTCGAAAACGACCTCTTGTACTACGACGGCAGCCCACGGGAAATTAAACAGATGTGCGCCGATCTGGGGATCGCCATCACCCTGTTTCAGCCGTTCCGTGACTTCGAAGGCTGCCGCCGCGATCGCCTGGCGCGCAACCTCGAGCGCGCCGAGCGCAAGTTCGATCTGATGCAGGAACTTGGCACCGACCTGGTGCTGGTCTGCAGCAACGCCTCGCCGGACAGTGTCGGCGATCAGCAAATCCTCGTCGATGATTTGCGCCTGCTGGCCGAACGCGCCGGCGCCCGTGGCTTGCGCATCGGTTACGAAGCGCTGGCGTGGGGCCGCCACGTCAATACTTATCAACAGGTCTGGGACATCGTCCGTCAGGCTGATCACCCCAACCTCGGCGTGCTGCTCGACAGCTTTCACACCCTGTCGCTGAAGGGCGATCCCAGCGCGATCGCCGACATTCCCGGCGACAAGATTTTCTTCGTGCAAATGGCCGACGCGCCGATCCTGGCCATGGATGTGCTGGAGTGGAGCCGGCATTTCCGCTGTTTCCCGGGGCAGGGCGAATTCGATCTGCCGGGTTTCCTCGCGCCGATCATCAAGAGTGGTTATACCGGACCGTTGTCGCTGGAAATCTTCAACGACGGCTTCCGTGCCGCGCCCCCGCGAGCCAACGCCGCCGACGGATTGCGCTCGCTGCTGTATCTGGAAGAGAAGACCCGTCAGCGTCTCGAGCAGGAAGCGCCGCCGGTGGCCAACCGTGAAATTCTTTTCGAAACGCCGTCCGCCAGCGAATACAACGGTGTGGAATTTCTCGAGTTTGCCGTCGACGAAGCGCTGGGCGCGAAGCTCAGTCACTGGCTGCAACGCCTCGGTTTTGCCAAGGCCGGGCAGCATCGCTCCAAGAGTGTCAGCCTGCTGCGTCAGGGCGATATCAACCTGATCCTCAACTCCGAGCCGTATTCGTTCGCCCACAGCTTTTTCGAAGCCCACGGTCCGTCGCTGTGCGCCACGGCGGTGCGGGTCAAGGACAGCGCCAGTGCACTGGCCCGCGCGGTCGCTTACAAGGGGCAGCCCTATCGCGGCCTGGTCGGGCCGAATGAACTGGAACTAGCGGCGGTGCGCGCACCGGACGGCAGCCTGATTTATCTGGTCGATGCGGACGCTGACGTGTACGGCACCGATTTCAATCTGTTGCCCGACGCGCAGACCGGCGGCGGCCTCAAGCGTATCGATCACATGGCCATGGCGCTGCCTGCCGACAGCCTCGACAGTTGGGTGCTGTTTTACAAAAGCCTGCTGGATTTCGAAGCCGACGATGAAGTGGTCTTGCCCGATCCGTACGGTCTGGTGAAGAGCCGCGCACTGCGCAGCCGCGACAGTTCGATCCGGCTGCCGCTGAACATTTCCGAGAACCGCAACACCGCCATTTCTCATGCGCTGTCGAGTTATCGCGGCTCCGGTGTGCATCACATCGCTTTCGATTGTGACGACATCTTCGCCCAGGTCAGTCGCGCCAAGGAGGCCGGCGTGCCGCTGCTGGACATCCCGCTGAACTACTACGACGACCTCGCCGCGCGCTTCGATTTCGACGATGAATTCCTCAGCGAACTGGCCTATTACAACGTGCTCTACGACCGTGACGCCCAGGGCGGCGAGTTGTTTCATGTCTACACCGAGCCGTTCGAAGGACGGTTCTTCTTCGAGATCATTCAGCGCAAGAATGGCTATGCCGGCTACGGCGCGGCCAACGTTGCGGTGCGGCTGGCGGCGATGGCCAAATCGCGCAGTGGTGCGGTGCGTCAGGCGAAGTTGTAGGGAATTCGTAAACGCGGGATCAAACACCGGCTGCGCGGCTTCCTTCACTGTCCCGCGCGGCCCATAATCGCCAGCTTGTGCAGTGATGGCCGTGAGCCCGCGATGACCATGAATTCAGAACTTTCCGCCGCTGCTGTCGAGTCCGAGGCAGTGCCGCGCAAGAGTCGCAAGAACAATCCGGAAAAGACCCGCGAAAACATTCTCCAAGAGGCGATCGTCGAGTTCGTCCAGCAGGGCTTGTCCGGCGCCCGCGTCGACGCGATCGCCGAGCGCATCCACACCTCCAAACGCATGATCTATTACTACTTCGGCAGCAAGGAGCAGTTGTACGTCGAGGTGCTGGAGAAGCTGTACGGCGATATCCGCAGCACGGAAAACCGCCTGCATCTGGATGAGCTGCCGCCCGAGCTGGCGATCCGCCGGTTGGTGGAATTCACCTTCGATCACCATGACCACAACGTCGATTTTGTGCGCATCGTCAGCATCGAAAACATCCACAACGCCGAATACGTAAAGCGTTCCGATGCAATCAAGGCGCTGAACAACACGATCCTCGATACCTTGGGCGGGATTCTGCAACGAGGCGCGGACGAAGGTCTGTTCCGGCGTGGCATCGATGCGCTGGACGTGCACCTGCTGATCAGTTCGTTCTGCTTCTATCGCGTGTCGAACCGCCACACGCTGGGGGAAATCTTCCAGATCGACCTGCCGGACGAAACCATCAAGCAGCGCCACCGCGAGATGATCTGCGAATCGGTGTTGCGCTACCTGAAGGCCTGACTCGATCTCTCCTGTGGGAGCGAGCCTGCTCGCGAAAGCGGTGTGTCAGTCGCCCTGTTCGTTGACTGAATCGACGCCTTCGCGAGCAGGCT
>NZ_JASCPT010000186.1:0-7663 GCF_029959775.1 Pseudomonas sp. PS01270
GGTCGGTCTTGTGTATAATCCCCCCGCGGGGGGGGCGTGTATACTCCGCCCCCCCCCCCCCCACGATTCCGATGTCGGTGCAGGCGATGAAGGCCGGCGCGGTGGAGTTCCTGACCAAGCCATTCAATGACGATGAACTGCTTGGCATTCTGCGCAGCACCCGTCAACACGCCGCGACGGCGTTCAATCAATGGCAACGGGTTCAGCACGTGCGGCAATTGGCGGCGCAGCTGACACCGCGTGAGCGCGAGGTGCTGCCGCTGATTGTCGGTGGCCTGTCGAACAAACAGATCGCCAACCAGTTGGGCACCAGCGAAGTGACCGCCAAGGTTCATCGCAAACACATCATGGCGAAGATGCAGACCCGCTCGCTGGTCAACCTCGTCGAACTCTACGGACTGATCAGCGCTGCGCCTTCGCCTGGCCCATCGAGCCTGTCGTGAGCGGCCCGGCGGGTCGCCCGACGGCGATCGAGAACACCCGACCGACGATTGTCTGCATCGTCGATGACGACGCGTCGGTGCGCAAAAGCCTGTCGAATCTGCTGCGTTCGGTCGGGTATCGCGCGCAGGTTTATGCCAGTGGCGAAGCGTTTCTCGCCGAAGCCGACTTCGCCGAAATCGCCTGCCTGCTGCTGGATCTGCGCATGCCCGGCCTGTCCGGCATCGACGTGATGCGCCAGCTGTCGCGACAGTTTCCGGTGATCTGCATGTCCGCCCATTGGGACGAGGCGGCGCTGGCTGAGTCCGGGCATTACCAGGCGTTTGAATGCCTGTGCAAACCCTTCGAAGAAGAGGTTTTGCTGGCGGCACTCGACAAGGCCCTGCACCGCCAGCACTGATCGCTTCAGCTGTCCTGCGTGGCTTCTTGCGCAGTTTCGATCGCGGGCAGCGACTCAGTCATCGAAGCGTGACACACCGCCAGAATCTCATCGGCCAGCGCCGAATCATCCGGGCAGGCGCGCGACAGCATGATCGCCCCGACCGCCCGGGCCAGCAGGTCGATCATCCGGGTTCGGCCCTCACCTTGCGGTGCATCCGCTGCGGTCGGGTATTTCTCGCCGAGCGTCTGCAACGTGCGCTCGATACCTTCAGCGAACGCCGCTTTCACGTCCCCGGACTGCCGCGCCGCATCGCCGCACAGCGCTGCCATGGTGCAACCGGTGGAGCGGCCGTCGCGATGGTCTCGCGACACGTACACGTCGATGAAATCCTCCACGCTCATGCTTTCGGCGGCGGCCGTGGACTGCGCCAGGCTGTTGGCCGAGGCTTCGGCCATCAGGTCGGCCTTGGAGCCGAAGTGTTTGTAGAAACCGCCGTGAGTAAAACCGGCGGCCGCCATCAGGTCAGCCACGCCGACCCCGTCATAACCGCGTTCGCGGAACATCACTGAAGCGGTTTCGACAATGTGCTCGCGATTGGCCTGAGCCTGAGCCTTGGATACGCGCATGTTGAATACCTCCAGCGCTGAAAATTCATGGGCCGATGATACATAGATGTTGGCCATAATCAAAACCGTTGACAGGTTAGATTTCGATCATCATCCTAAAGGTCCGCAATCAGTCTTCAACTGACAAAAGAGCCCACACCATGACTACTCGCCCTACTGTTCTGATCACTGGCGCCTCCACCGGCATCGGCGCGGTCTACGCCGCACGTTTCGCCCAACGCGGGCACGATCTGGTGCTGGTCGCCCGTGACCAGGCGCGCCTGGACACCCTTGCTGCCGGTTTGCGCGCTGAGCACAACGTCAATGTCGAAGTGCTACAGGCCGACCTGACGCAACTGAGCGACCTGCAAACCGTCGAGGCGCGTCTGCGTGACGACGCGCGCATCGGTATCCTCGTCAACAATGCCGGCGCGGCGCAGTCCGGTACCTTCATCGAGCAGAGCACCGACAGCGTGGCGCAACTGGTCGCGCTCAACACCACGGCGCTGGTGCGTTTGGCCAGTGCGATCGCCCCGCGTCTGGCCAAGGCCGGCGACGGCGCGATCATCAACATCGGCTCGGTGGTCGGCCTGGCGCCGGAGTTCGGCATGTCGGTGTATGGCGCGACCAAGGCGTTCGTACTGTTCCTCTCCCAGGGCCTGAGCCTGGAACTGTCGCCACAAGGCGTGTATGTGCAAGCCGTATTGCCTGCGGCCACTCGCACGGAAATCTGGGACCGCGCCGGTATCGACATCAACACCCTCACCGACATCATGGAAGTCGGCGATATGGTCGATGCCGCGCTGGTCGGTTTCGACCGTCGCGAAGTCGTGACCATCCCGCCGCTGCACGAAGGCGAGCGCTGGGATGCCCTGCAAGCCGCGCGTCAGGGGCTGTTGGGGCAGATTCGCCAGTCGGCGGTGGCGCAGCGTTATCTGACTCAGGCCTGACCTCATCCAGACCCGCCGCTATGCCGGCGGGTTTCTACCGACAAGAGCATCCGCAATGAAGGCATTTTTCATCGAGCGCTACGGCAAGCAGAACGGCCGGATCGGCGACCTGCCCGAACCGCTGGTTGGCGCCCACGATGTGCTGATCGAAGTGCGCGCCAGCAGCGTCAATCCCCTGGACCTGAAGATTCGCAGCGGCGAGTTCAAGATAATCCTGCCCTATCAAATGCCTTTGATATTGGGCAACGATGTTGCCGGCGTGGTGCTCAGCACCGGTGCGGCGGTCAAGCGTTTCAAGCCGGGCGATGAGGTTTATGCGCGTGCGCCTGAAAACAGGATTGGCACGTTTGCCGAACGCATCGCTGTCGACGAACAAGCGATCGCGTTGAAACCCGCCAATCTCGCCATGACCGAGGCGGCTTGCATGCCGCTGGTGGCGTTGACGGCGTGGCAGGCACTGGTCGAAGTCGCCGGGCTGCAAAAAGGCCAGAAGGTGCTGATTCACGCCGGCTCCGGTGGCGTTGGCACGGTCGCCATTCAACTGGCCAAACACCTCGGCGCTTTCGTTGCGACTACGACCAGCACGGCGAATGTCGATTGGGTCAAGGCGCTGGGCGCCGATGTGGTGATTGATTACAAACAGCAGGATTTCGCCATTGAGCTGCGCGACTACGACGTGGTGCTCAACAGCCTCGGCGGCGATGTGCTGGAGAAATCGTTGCAGGTGTTGAAACCGGGCGGGCAACTGATTTCCCTGTCAGGGCCGCCGACTGCGCAGTTCGCTCGGGAGCAGGGTTTGTCCTGGCTGCTCGGGCTGGTCATGCGTCTGCTCAGCAGTGGCATTCGGCGCAAGGCGCGCAAGCATGGGGTGGATTATTCGTTTCTGTTCATGCGTGCCGATGGCGTCCAGTTGCAAAAAATCACTGCGTTGATTGAGGCCGGGGTGATCAAACCTGTGGTTGATCGTACTTTTCCGTTCGATCAGATAGCTGACGCGTTGCACTACGTAGAAAAAGGCCGGGCAAAGGGCAAGGTTGCCATCGCGGCCAACCTCAAAAGCCCCTCACCCTAGCCCTCTCCCCGAGGGAGAAGGAACTGACCGAGTTGTTTGATCGAGTGATTCCAACCTGCAATACCGAGGTGAACACAAGTTCTGAAACGCCACCAATCGGCTCCCTCTCCTCGGGGAGAGGGCTGGGGTGAGGGGTGAATTCAGCGCGGTGTTTGTATATGTGCATTGCAACTGCAAGCCCGACTCGCCATCCCCGCCGAGACGTCGAGAAACCCCTCTCAACTTGCGTTTTGCTAATCCTGCACCACGCTTGATTCACAGAAGTGCACGTTTTCATGGCAAAACTGCGGTTAACTGAATGGTTAGTTACCGCTATAATCCCGCGCTTCATTCAAACGGGACTTTCAATGTGAACCACAGTCAACGCGTCTCAGGCGTTTCAACGTTCATTCTGGTCGGCCTTGGCGTGATCATCGCCCTGCTCGGTCTGGCGCTCGCGGTCGGCGGTGTGAAGCTGGTCAGCCTGGGCGGTTCCTGGTACTTCCTGGTCGGCGGTCTGGCGATGACCGTTTCCGGCGTACTGATCGCCCTGAAGAAAACTGCAGGCGCCTGGCTGTTCGCCGCATTTCTCGTGGCCACCGCGATCTGGGCCGTGGCTGACGCCGGGCTGGTGTTCTGGCCGGTGTTCTCGCGGCTGTTCATGTTCAGCGCGATCGGCATGGTCGTCGCTCTGGTCTACCCGCTGCTGGCGCGCGCCAATGGCCGCGTGGCCGGTCGTGGCGCGTATGCCGTGGCCGCTGTGCTCGCGGTCGGTGTCGCGGTTGCGGCGGGCAACATGTTTGTCGCTCACCCGACGGTTGCCGCCACTGGCACTGGCCCGGGCCTGACTCCGGTCGAGCCGGCCAAGGCGCAGAAAGACTGGGCGCACTACGGCAACACCGAAGGTGGCAGCCGCTTCGCCGCGCTCGACCAGATCAACCGCAACAACGTCGACAAATTGAAAGTCGCGTGGACCTACCACACCGGTGACGTCGCCGAGAGCGATGGCAACGGCGCCGAAGACCAGCTCACCCCGCTGCAGGTCGGCAACAAAGTCTTCATCTGCACCCCGCACAACAACCTGATCGCCCTCGATGCCGACACCGGTAAAGAGCTGTGGAAGAACGCGATCAACGCGCAATCGAAAGTCTGGCAGCGCTGCCGTGGCATGGCCTATTTCGACGCCACCGCGACCATCGCTCAGCCGAGCAATTCTTCGATCATCGAAGCCAAACCGGCGCCGGCTGCCAACTGCCAGCGTCGTCTGCTGACCAACACCATCGATGCTCGCCTGATCGCGGTAGATGCTGACACTGGCGAGTTCTGCCAGGGTTTCGGCAACAACGGCCAGGTCGATCTGAAGGCCGGCCTGGGTGATGTGCCGGACAGCTACTATCAGTTATCGTCCGCGCCATTGATGGCCGGCACCACCGTGGTGGTTGGCGGTCGTGTTGCCGACAACGTGCAAAGCGACATGCCCGGCGGTGTGATCCGTGGTTTTGACGTGATCACCGGCGCCATGCGCTGGGCGTTCGACCCGGGCAACCCGCAGGATCGCAACGCGCCGGCCGACGGCAAAACCTACGTGCGCAGCACGCCGAACAGCTGGGCGCCGATGTCCTACGACGCGGCGACCAACACCGTATTCCTGCCGATGGGCAGCTCGTCCACCGACATCTATGGTGTCGAGCGCAGCGAACTGGACCACAAGTACGGCGCCTCGATCCTCGCGCTGGACGCCAGCACCGGCGAAGAGCGCTGGGTGTTCCAGACCGTGCACAACGATCTGTGGGACTTCGACCTGCCGATGCAGCCGAGCCTGATCGACTTCGACAAGGACGGCCAAAGCGTTCCGGCGCTGGTCATCGGCACCAAGGCCGGGCAGATTTATGTGCTCGACCGCGCCACCGGCAAGCCGCTGACCGAAGTCAAGGAAGTACCGGTGAAAGCCGCGAACATCCCTAACGAGCCGTACTCGCCGACTCAGCCGAAATCCGTGGGCATGCCGCAGATCGGCGCGCAGCACCTGACGGAATCGGACATGTGGGGCGCCACGCCGTACGACCAGTTGCTCTGCCGCATCGACTTCAAGAGCATGCGCTACGACGGCCTGTACACCGCACCGGGTACTGACAAATCGCTGAGCTTCCCGGGTTCGCTGGGCGGCATGAACTGGGGCAGCATCTCCACTGACCCGGTGCACGGTTTCATCTTCGTCAACGACATGCGCCTGGGTCTGTGGATCCAGATGATCCCGTCGCAGAACAAAGGCCAGGCCGCTGGCGGTGGCGAAGCGCTGAACACCGGCATGGGCGCTGTGCCGCTCAAAGGCACGCCGTACGCGGTGAACAAGAACCGCTTCCTGTCGGTGGCCGGCATTCCGTGCCAGGCGCCGCCGTTCGGCACTTTGACCGCGATCGACATGAAGACCCAGAAAGTCGCATGGCAGGTTCCGGTCGGCACCGTTGAAGACACCGGTCCCCTGGGCATCCGCATGCACTTGCCGATCAAGATCGGTCTGCCAACCCTCGGCGGCACCCTGTCGACCCAGGGCGGCCTGATCTTCATTGCCGGCACCCAGGACTTCTACCTGCGCGCCTTCAACAGCGGCAACGGCGAAGAAGTCTGGAAAGCCCGTCTGCCAGTCGGCAGCCAGGGCGGCCCGATGACCTACGTTTCGCCGAAGACCGGCAAGCAGTACATCGTTGTCACCGCTGGCGGCGCACGCCAGTCGACCGATCGTGGCGATTACGTGATGGCTTACGCCCTGCCGTAACTCGCTGCCGCACAACCAACCTCCCCCAAGCGCGCGGTGCCCCAAAGCACCGCGTCGCCGTTTTATTGCGTCAAAGATTTCAGCAGGAAGGATTCACATGTCATCGGCTGTTCGCTTTTCTCGTACCAAGCTTTCCACTGGCCTGTTGCTGGGTCTGAGCTGCACCACTGCCCTCCCCGCGCTGGCCGCCAGCGATTCCGATCTGCTGACCCGCAGCACCCTCACCGGTGATTGGGGCGGCTTGCGCCATCAACTCGATGAAGACGGCGTCAAGTTCACTGGCGATTACAGCGGCGAAACCGCTTACAACGCCGACGGCGGCCTGCACCGTTCGGCGCGCTACTCGCAGAACATCAAGCTCGGCGTGCAGTTTGATCTGAGTAAACTCTACGGCGTCGACAACGCCGGCAAAGTGCAACTGACCATCAACGACCGGCGCGGTAACAGCGCTTCGGAAGATCTGGTCGGCAACCGCCTGCCGATTCAGGAAAACTACGGCGGCCTTTACACGCGCCTGACTGAACTGAGTTACGAGCGCAGCCTGTTCACCCCGGCGCTGAACGTGAAGCTCGGCTACATGGCCATGGGTAACGACCTCGGCGGCCTCGACAGCGGCATTCTGTGCAACTTCATGAACGCCGGTTTCTGCGGTCACCCGCTGAACATGTCCGGCGGCAGCGGCTGGACCAACTACCCCAACGCTCGTCTGGGCGTGCGGGTCAAATACGACCTGTCGCCGTCCTGGCAGCTGCGTGTGGCGGCGTTCAACGTCGATCCAGAAAGTAACGGCAATTCCAGCCGCGCCTGGCATCTGGGGCCGAAGCACACCACCGGCACCGTCGTGCCGATCGAGCTGGTGTACAAGCACGCCGGCGAGCTGCCGGGTGAGTACAAGCTCGGCTATTACTACGACAGCTCCGACGTCAAACGCATTGGCAGCGACGACGAAGTGTCCGGACGTGGCGGGCATTATTTGCTGATCGATCAGGCCGTATGGCGTTCGCCGACCTCCGAGGGCCGCAGCCTGCATGCGTTCGGTCAGTATTCGGCGGCCAGTGAAGCGGCATCACCGTTCAGCAAGTGGTACGGCACCGGCGTGGTGTTGTACAAACCGTTCGAAAGCCGTCCGCGTGACACCCTGGCGCTGGGTTATGGTCGCGCCGTGCCGAACCCACGCAGCCGCGATGTGCAGCAGGATGCCGCGCTGGCCAATGGTGCTGCGTTCCCGCATCTCGATAGCGCCGAGCAGTTGATCGAGCTGGGTTACGGCTACCAGGCCACCCCATGGCTGACCCTGCGCCCGAACCTGCAATACATCATCGAACCGGGGGCGTTTTCCGGGCAGGACATCGATAATGCGCTGGTGGTGGGGTTGCAGGTGAAGGCTGCGCTATAAGTCCCTGCGAAACACAAAACCACTGTGGGAGCGAGCCTGCTCGCGAAAGCGCTGGGCCAGGC
>NZ_JASCPT010000187.1:0-7474 GCF_029959775.1 Pseudomonas sp. PS01270
CCGGGGTCTGACGCAAAAACCTGTGGGAGCGAGCCTGCTCGCGAAAGCGCTGGGTCAGGAACTTACTCTATTGGATGTGCCGACGCTATCGCGAGCAGGCTCGCTCCTACAACGGGGCTGGATCTCTCTCCACTCGCAACGCTTCCACCACCAGTGAAAACGCCGGCGATGGTTGGCGGCGGCTGGGGTAGTAGAGGTGGAAACCACCGAACGGTTCGCACCAGTCTTCCAGCACTCTGACCAAACGCCCTTCGGCCAGATGCGCACCGAACTCGTCTTCAGGCAAGTAGGCAATCCCCAGCCCGTTCACAGCGGCGTCGGCGATGTGCACGGTGGAGTTGAACACCAGTTGGCCGTCGACCCGCACTTTCAGCTTTTTGCCCTGCCGCTCGAATTCCCAGGCATCGACACCGTCGTAGGTCGGAAAACGGATGTCGATGCAAAGGTGTGCCGCCAGATCGCGCGGATGTTGCGGGGCGGGATGCCGGGCAAAGTAGCCGGGCGAAGCGACCACGGCCATGCGCAGCGGCGGGCCGATCGGTACGGCGATCATGTCTTGGGCGACGGTATCGCTGAAACGCACGCCGGCATCGAAGCGGTCGGCAACGATGTCGCGGAAACCGTAGTTGATATCGAACTCGACCTTGATGTCCGGGTATTGCAGCAATAGTGGCGTCAGCTTGGGCAGCAGAGTGGTCTTGATGATGTTGTCGCCGCAGGTGATGCGCACCGTACCGGCAGGCCTGTCGCGCAACTCGGTCAGCGCGTCCAGCTCGGCTTCGATTTCATCGAAACGATGACCCACGGTGTGCAGCAAACGTTCGCCGGCCGCCGTCAGTGACACGCTGCGTGTGGTGCGGGTCAGCAGGCGAATTTTCAGACGCGCTTCCAGCGCCGAGACTACCTGGCTCACCGCCGATTGCGTCACGCCCAATTGCACCGCCGCGCGGGTGAAGCTGCCGCTGCGGGCAACGGTGACGAAGGCGAGCAGGTCGTTGAAGTTGGGTTTGGCCATGGGTGCGCGCTCGGGTTTATTGATTAGCAGTGTTTATAACCGCATTAAGCACTCATTAGCTAATCAAAGCCTCGAGCCTGCGCAACAATACCTTCATCCCGGCCACGCCTGGCTTCTCGATCAAGGACGCCCCCATGAAACGACTGTTCATACTGCTCGGGTTTCTCCTGAGTTCATTTACTGCATTCGGAGCTGACATGTCCCACGGTGCCGACAATTTCTTCAAAAGCGACAAGGTGACCGCGCAGAAGGTCAGCTTCAAAAATCAATATCAACTGACCGTGGTCGGCAACCTGTTTGTCCCTAAAGGACTCGACCCGGCAGCCCGCAGCGCGGCGATTATCGTTGGCCATCCGATGGGCGCGGTAAAGGAGCAGAGCGCCAATCTGTATGCGCAGAAACTGGCGGAGCAGGGCTTTGTCACCCTGTCGCTGGATCTGTCGTTCTGGGGCGAAAGCGAGGGCGCGCCGCGCAACGCGGTGTTGCCGGACATGTATGCCGAAGACTTCAGCGCGGCCGTCGATTACCTCGGCACACGGCCATTCATCGACCGCGAGCGCATCGGCGTGTTGGGCATCTGCGGCAGCGGCAGCTTCGTGATCAGCGCGGCGAAAATCGACCCACGCATGAAAGCCATCGCCACCGTCAGCATGTACGACATGGGCGCGGCCAACCGTGATGGCCTCAAGCACTCGCAAAGCCTTGCGCAGCGCAAGCAGATCATTGCGCAAGCGGCAGAGCAGCGTTACGCCGAGTTCACTGGCGGCAAGGTCGCATACACCGGCGGCACGGTGCTGGAACTGAAAGCCGACACCCACCCGATCCAGCGTGAATTCTTCGATTTCTACCGCACCCCGCGCGGCGAATTCACCCCGGCCAGCTCGACGCCGCAACAGACCACGCGTCCGACGCTGAGCAGCAACACCAAGTTCATGAACTTCTATCCGTTCGTCGATATCGAGAGCATCTCGCCGCGCCCGATGTTGTTTATTGCCGGTGCCGACGCGCACTCCCGTGAGTTCAGCGAAGAGGCATTCCGGTTGGCGGGGCAGCCGAAAGAACTGGTGATCGTGCCGAATGCCGGCCATGTCGATCTGTACGACCGGGTCGAGCTGATTCCTTTTGCCAAGCTGACGCAGTTCTTCAAGAGCAACCTGAAGTAACTTTCAACGCGACGGAGCAAAGCGATGCGGACTTTTGCCAACGGCTGGAAGGGATTCGTACTGATGGCATGGCTGCCCGTTGCTCTGTCTGCACCGACCGCTATGGAGGCCAGCACGATGTGGATGACCGTCGGAGAACAGCGTTTTGCCATTGCTCTGGATGACAACCCGAGTACGCGGCAATTGCTCACGCGATTGCCGCTGAGCCTGGACATGACCGACCTGCACGGCAATGAAAAATACGCCACCGTGCAGCCGCCATTGCCCACCCAGCCCTACCGGCCGGGCACGATCCACAACGGCGATTTCCTTTTGTATGGCGACGATACGTTGGTGGTCTTCTATAAAACCTTCGATTCGTCCTACCGCTATTCGCGTCTTGGACGCATCAGCCGGCCGCAGGACTTGGCCGAAGTCTTGGGGCGTGGCGATGTGCGGGTGACGTTCACTCTGCATGAGTGAGGAGAGTCATTGATGAACCAGAAATCGTTAAATCAAGGGCGTCTTCTGCGCATCGTCGCCCTCGGCTGCGCGGTCCTCGCCAGTGCAGCCTGCGTGAATCCCCTCTGCGCCAATCCTTCCCGATCACCGGAGAAACCGATCATGAAAGAACAGCCTCTGACGCCTGAACAACTGGCGATCGCCCCGATTGCCGCCAACGCTGCAATCGGCGACATGCCGCGTTTGCACGACGCACTCAATCGTGGTCTCGATGCCGGGCTGAGCATCAGCGAGACCAAGGAAATTCTGGTGCAGCTGTACGCCTACGCCGGCTTCCCGCGCAGCCTCAACGCCTTGTCCTTGCTGATGAAGGTTTTGCAGGAACGCGCCGCGCGGGGCATCGAAGACGTGCCGGGACGCGAGCCGGGTCCGGTTCCGTCGGGATATGCGCTCACTGAACTCGGCACCGACAATCAGACCCGCCTGGTCGGCGCGCCAGTGTCCGGCCCACTGTTCGAATTCGCCCCGGCGATCGATCAATTTCTGAAAGTGCACTTGTTCGGCGACATCTTCGCCCGCGACAACCTGGCATGGACGGATCGGGAACTGGCGACGGTTGGCGCGCTGGCGGCAATGGCTGGGGTGGAATCACAGCTGGAGTCGCATTTGAAGATCAGTCTGAATGTGGGATTGACGGTTGAGCAGTTGCGGCGAGTGGCGCAGGAGTTGGAGTCGCGTGGGGATTTTCAGGCTGCTGAGCGGGTGGGCGCGGGGCTGGACAAAATCCAGCGGTGAGGGCGGCTCGGATTCATTGCCGCTCTGTTAATGCAATTCTTATAGTGCGCGCTGGCGCCGACTCGCTCCCGGTGAGCTTCCTGTTATCCGCTTGAACGCACGACTGAACGCCGCTTGGGAGGTGTAGCCCAAGCGCTGCGCCACTTCTTCGATTGGCAGTCTTTCCAGGGTCAGCCACTGACTGGCCAAGCGCATGCGCAGTTCGGTGGCGTAGCGCAGCGGCGGGGTGCCGAGGGTGGTCTGGAAGCGTTCGGCGAAGACCGAACGTGAGGTGTTGCACAGCGTTGCCAGTTCGGCGACGCTCCAGTCGCGCCCCGGTTGTTGGTGCAGGGCCAGCAAGGCCTGCGCCAGGCGAGGGTCGCGCAGGGCGGCGACGAGACCGGAGGCATTGCCGCAAGCGCATTCGACCCATCCGCGAACAATCATTGCCGCCACTACGTCGGCAAGGCGCGCGAGAATGCCGGCGAAGCCAATGCGCGCTGCGCTGACTTCGCGTTCCATGGTCGCAAGGATTGGCATAAGTCCCGGATAACGCTGGCCGCCAGCGTCGATCAGCATAAGACCCGGCATCAGCCGACCGAGGCCTTGCAGGCTGCCGAGTTCGAACTCCATACAGCCACTAAAGAGCAGGGCGCTATCGGGCGAATCGGCGCTGTGTCCGACCTGCACCGCGCAGACCGTGTCGCCGAGCGGTGCGGCGACGGCGCTGTCAATGTCCTGCACTTCAGCTCCGGCGTGTGACAGCAACTGGTGCGCGGCACCATGAGCAATGAATACCGCATTGCCTGCTGACAACTCGTACAGGCTGCCGTCCTCCAGTCGCAATACCGTCGATCCAGCGGCGACGAAGTGGAAATACGCATGGCCGGGCTTGTCGCTGAAACCCAGGCCATACGGCGGACCAGCGTGGATCCGCCGATATTGCACGCCACGCAGACGCATGCTGCGCAGCAATTCAGTGATCAGGTCTGATGACAGTGCAAAGGGATCGGTGCTGCTCATGTTCGGGGTTTCGATCAAAAGTTCAAGACTTCGCATCATAGATCATCCGGGTTGTCGCCAATAGACTGCCCTCTCGAAATGTCCGAGGGAGTCTTGAAATGAATGAACGTGTAGGTGATGGGCGAACTGACGGGGAGCCGCTGGTGCCTGCGTGGATGGCGGTGTTTTCACTGGCGATGGGCGTGTTTGGTCTGCTCACGGCGGAATATCTGCCGGCCAGCCTGCTGACGCCGATGGCGCTCGATCTCGGCGTCAGCGAAGCGCTGGCAGGGCAAGCGGTGACGGTGACTGCGGTGGTCGCGCTGTTTGCCGGATTGCTGGTGCCCGGGTTGACGCGCAGCCTTGATCGGCGGCTGGTATTACTCGGCTTTTCGGCACTGATGATTGCTTCGAATCTGCTGGTCGCGTTGTCGTCCAGCCTCGCGGTGTTGCTGATCATGCGCATCCTTTTGGGCATAGCCCTCGGCGGATTCTGGAGCATGGCGGCGGCCGTGGCGATGCGCCTGGTGCCGGCGGCGCTGCTGCCACGGGCGCTGTCGATCATCTTCAGCGGGATCGCCGTGGGGACCGTGGTGGCGGTGCCATTGGGCAGTTATCTCGGCGGTCAGTTTGGCTGGCGCAGTGCGTTTTTCGCAGCTGCGGCGGTTGGCGTGGTGACGCTGGTCTTTCAAATGTTCACGCTACCCAGTCTGGCGCCGCATCGTCCGTCACGCCTGCGTACGGTGCTTGAGGTGTTGCTGCGACCGGGCATTGCCGTCGGCATGTTCGGCTGCGTATTGGTACACACCGGTCATTTTGCGTTGTTCACCTATATCAGGCCATTTCTGGAAAGCACCACCGGAGTCGGCTCGCAGACGCTGGCGCTGATGCTCCTTGGTTTCGGCGTGGCAAACTTTGCCGGCACGCTGTTCGCCGGCTGGCTGTTGCAGCGCAATCCAAGGGCAACGTTGGTGCTGATGCCAGTGTTGGTGGGCGTTGCTGCTCTGGCGTTGGTCGGGTTACCGGCCTCGCTCACCGGGCAGGCTTTGCTTCTGGCGCTGTGGGGGATGGCTTTCGGTGGTGTGCCTGTCGCATGGTCGAACTGGGTGGCGCGTTCGATACCCGATCAGGCCGAAAGCGCGGGCGGCATGGTGGTCGCATCGGTGCAGTCGGCGATTGCCTCAGGCGCTGCCGCCGGCGGTTCGGTGTTCAGTTTCAGCGGTATCAATGGCGTGTTTATATCGGCTGGAATTCTGATGTTGCTGGCCGCGCTGCTGATTGCACTGAAGGTCAATGTCGATGTGCCGGAGCCGGGTTCGGCGGCTTTGCCAGTGCATTTGTGATTTGATCAGGGCGGGGCGGGGCGGGGCGGTGGCGAAGCACTGAAGCCCCGCCGATCCCTCTCTTCAACCGCGCTTCGGCAGTTTCCAATCAGGCCGGATGAAGTGGCAGGTGTATCCGTTCGGAATCCGCTCCAGGTAATCCTGATGCTCGGGTTCCGCTTCCCAGAACGGCCCCGCCGGTTCGATTTCCGTTACTACTCGACCCGGCCACAGTTTCGATGCGTCGACGTCGGCGGCGGTGTCTTCAGCGACGGCACGCTGCTCGTCGTTGAGGTAGTAGATCGCCGACCGGTAGCTCGGACCAAGATCGTTGCCTTGACGGTTGGGCGTGCTCGGGTCGTGGATCTGGAAGAAGAACTCGAGGATCTGCCGGTAGCTGATTACCGCCGGATCGAATTCAATCTCGATGGCTTCGGCATGGTTGCCGTGGTTGCGATAGGTCGCATTCGGCACATCGCCGCCGGTATAGCCGACGCGGGTTTTCAGCACACCCGGGTAGCGGCGCAATAAATCCTGCATGCCCCAAAAGCAGCCGCCAGCGAGAATGGCAGTTTCGGTTTGAGTGGTCATGGTGTGTGCTTCCTCTCGAGACGATGTGGGGATACTCACTGTTATGAGGGCGGGTTGAGAGAATCCAAGGTTACGCTCATCAGAATCGACCACTGGCCACCTGATCAGGCGACATGCAGGCGACTGCGATGTTAGTCAGTACGTATTCAACCAAAGCCAAAGAACGAACGCAGCTTGCTCGGTGACTTGCGCTCGTAGAACGGTTTGGTCTCCCTGAGGAAGTAATCACTCAGCCCGGCTTGTCCCGTCAGCACGCGGCAAAAATCAACCGGCCCGCCATCAGGGGCTGTGTCCGCAGCGACATTGCCGGCTTCGCGCATGACCTGCTCGATATCGCCATCCGCTTCGATGCCGACGATCAAGTGCGGTTTTTCATCAATCGAGGGGTCGTGCATCAGCGCCAGGAACGCGCGTTTCACATTGGCGTGTTTGGCCAGCAGTTGCGAGAGCGAATGGACCATCGTCGATGGGTAGTCCGAAGGCTGTCCAAGCAAGACGTTGGTTTCTTTTTCGACGGTACGCTGCGTGGCGGGCCGGCCGATTTCGCCTGAGAGCAGGCGTTGCACTTCATCCGGAAGGAATTCTTTGCCGTACGGCGACTTCGGATTCAGAAAGAGCAGCGCGCCCAGCGTGATTTCGAACAATGATCGTGCCGGTATCTCCACATAGCTCTGCTCGCTGTCGATGGATTGTTGCAGCGTTGGCAGCGAGGAGAAGAACGGAATGACCGACGTGCCATCGGGCTTCTGCCAATGGGCGATGCTGATGTTGCTGCCGGCTTCGAGATTGACATGGCCTCGCGCCGCACCAGCGGTGCCGAGGATGTAGACGGTCGAGTCCAGCAGGGTTCGATAGAACTCAGGGCGATGCGCGGGTTCGTCCGCGGCCAGCCGGAGTGATGTTTCCAATGGGTTTTCTTGGGAAGTATCCATGAGGTCAGTCCGTTATTTTCAATGGAGAGCGATGATTACCTGGCCGGTCCGAGGAGACGTGCTGTCACGATGATACTCGTCCAGAGATTCGAATCCTGCGTCGTTCTAACCAACACCACAAAGCCAACTGTGGGAGCGAGCCTGCTCGCGAAGGCGTCGTGTCAGTTGAAATAACTCACGGCTGATACACCCCTTTAGCGAGCAGGCTCGCTCCCACATTTGAATTTAGCGTTT
>NZ_JASCPT010000188.1:0-7464 GCF_029959775.1 Pseudomonas sp. PS01270
CCCGTTGGGTCGCGGAGCGGCCCCATGTTGTGTACAGCTTGGTCAGATTTGGGCCTGCTTAGCAGTCCAACGGGGATAAATCCCCTCGCCACAGGTCAGCTGCCAATCTCCAGTTTTTGTCAGACAAAAATCCCCCGAATCAGGCCCGCCGCGCCGCTGAATCGCATCAGTAACGCCGGTAACACCGCCCGCGTAACAATGCGGTAACACACGCAATTGACTTCCTGTTGGCTCATCACGACTATAGGCGTCCCGCTGCCGCCAACCCGGTATGAACGGGCGCAATCCAGGCCTTTCAAAGCACGACACAAGACCGTGCGCCTGAGTAGATGAAGAATCACGCGCGTGACTCGCAGCAGTTTCCAGAGCGCCTGAACGAGGATTTTTTACATGCCAGCCATCACCCTGACCACGCTCCAGAGCCTCAAGCAGAAAGGTGAAAAAATCACCATGCTGACCTGCTATGACGCGACCTTCGCCCACGCCTGCAACGAGGCCGGTGTCGAAGTGCTGCTGGTCGGCGACTCCCTCGGCATGGTTCTGCAGGGTCATGACAGCACCCTGCCGGTGACCACGGCGGAAATGGCCTATCACGTCGCCAGCGTCAAGCGTGGCAATGGCGATGCCCTGATCCTCGCCGACCTGCCGTTCATGGCCAACGCCACCCTCGAACAGACCATGAACAACAGCGCCCTGCTGATGCAGGCCGGCGCGCACATGGTCAAGGTCGAAGGTCAGCTGTGGCTGGCGGAGTCGATCCGTCTGCTCGCCGAGCGCGGTGTGCCGGTGTGCGCGCACATGGGCCTGACCCCGCAAGCAGTGAACATCCTCGGTGGCTATAAAGTGCAGGGCCGCAACGAGAATCAGGCGCGGCAGATGCGTGCCGATGCGATCGCGCTGGAGCAGGCCGGTGCGGCCATGCTGTTGCTCGAGTGCGTGCCGAGCGAACTGGCGGCAGAAATCAGCCAGGCCGTGGGCATTCCGGTGATCGGTATCGGTGCCGGCAACGCCACCGACGGCCAGGTGCTGGTATTGCACGACATGCTCGGCCTGTCGATCACCGGCCGCGTACCCAAATTCGTCAAAAACTTCATGCAAGGTCAGGACAGCATCCAGTCCGCGCTGAAGGCTTACGTCAGCGAAGTCAAAGCCACTACGTTCCCTGGCATCGAACACGGATTCTCTGCATGAACACCGTCAAAACCGTACGCGAACTGCGCGCCGCCGTCGCCCGCGCGCGCAGTGAAGGCAAGCGCATCGGCTTCGTGCCGACCATGGGCAACCTGCACAGCGGCCACGTCGCATTGATCACCAAGGCTACCCAGCGAGTCGATTTCGTCGTCGCGAGTATTTTCGTCAACCCGCTGCAATTCGGCGCCGGCGAAGACCTCGACAAATACCCACGCACCCTCGCTGCCGATCAGGAAAAACTCCTCGAAGCCGGTTGCGACCTGCTGTTCGCGCCGACGGTTGAAGAGATGTACCCGGACGGCATGGCCGGGCAAACACGGGTCAGCGTGCCGCAATTGTCCGAAGGCCTGTGTGGCGCCAGCCGTCCGGGGCACTTCGAAGGTGTGGCGACGGTGGTCAGCAAGCTGTTCAACATGGTCCAGCCGGATCTGGCGATCTTCGGCCAGAAGGATTACCAGCAACTGGCGGTGATCCGCGCACTGGTGCATGACCTGAACATGCCGATCCAGATCATCGGCGAGCCGACCGTGCGTGCAGCGGATGGCTTGGCACTGTCGTCGCGCAACGGCTTCCTCAATGAAGACCAGCGCGCCGTGGCACCGGTGGTCTATCGCGTGCTGAGCAGCATTGCCGAAGCGATCAAGCAAGGTGAGCGCGATTACCCGGCGCTGATCGCTGCACAGCTGCAGGTGCTGGAAGCGGCGGGGCTGCGTCCGGACTATCTGGAAATCCGCCATGGCCTGACCTTGCGTCCGGCGACGGCAGAAGATCGCGATCTGGTGATTCTGGCGGCAGCGTTCCTCGGCACTACGCGGCTGATCGACAACCTGCACCTGAACCTCGATAGCCCGATTTAAGCAGCAACGAATTTCCCTGTGGGAGCGAGCCTGCTCGCGAAGGCGGTGTATCAGCGACTTATAAGTTGCCTGACACGCCGCCTTCGCGGGCAGGCCCGCTCCCACAGGTGTTTTCGGTGCATGCCGGTTGGGCGAAAGTCTTCCGGGCACCTCCGTTTGTCGGCCAGATTCCTCTGCGGATGTTAAAAAAGTACAGGGATCTGGTCAGACAAAGTCAAGACAGAACGCAGCGCGAGGTTTACTGTATTCGCCCTGTGTCCAGATCTCGTGTCGACGCAGTTGATCCCATGCGCTAAAACTCGTGGTTGATCTGTACCGTGTTCAAAAGGCCGTTCAAGTAAAAAGGAAAACCGCAGCGATGGCGTACTACCGCACTCCTCACGACGTTACCGCTCTGCCCGCCTGGCAAGCGTTGAAAGATCACCGCCAAGCCATGCAGGATTTCAGCATGCGCGAAGCCTTCAACGCCGATCCGCAGCGTTTCAATCAGTTCACCCTCAGTAGCTGCGGTCTGTTTCTCGACTATTCGAAGAATTTGATCAACGCCGAGACCCGCAACCTGCTCGTGGGCCTGGCCAATGAAGTCGATCTGAAGGGCGCGATCAAAGCGCTGTTCGACGGCGAAATCGTCAACGCCTCCGAAGGCCGCCCGGCACTGCACACCGCCCTGCGCCGCCCGGTCGGCGACAAGTTGTCGGTCAACGGCGTCAACGTGATGCCGGAAGTACACAAGGTGCTGAACCAGATCACCGATCTGGTCGGCCGCATTCACGATGGCTTGTGGCGTGGCTACACCGAGAAGCCGATCACTGACGTGGTCAACATCGGCATCGGTGGTTCGTTCCTCGGTCCTGAGCTGGTCTCCGAAGCACTGCTGTCCTACGCGCAGAAAGGCGTACGTTGCCACTATCTGGCAAACATCGACGGCAGCGAATTCCACGAGCTGACGCAGAAACTGCGCGCCGAGACCACGCTGTTCATCGTTTCGTCGAAGTCGTTCAACACTCTCGAAACGTTGAAAAACGCGCAGGCCGCACGCGCCTGGTACCTGGCGCAGGGCGGCTCGGAAGCCGAGCTGTATCGCCACTTCATCGCTGTGTCGAGCAACAACGCCGCCGCTGTGGCTTTCGGGATTCGCGAAGAAAACATCTTCCCGATGTGGGACTGGGTCGGCGGGCGCTACTCGCTGTGGTCGGCGATCGGTTTGCCGATTGCGCTGGCCATCGGCATGTCCAACTTCAAGGAACTGCTGTCCGGTGCCTACACCATGGACCAGCATTTCCAGACCGCGCCGTTCGAACAGAACATGCCGGTGCTGCTGGCCCTGCTCGGCGTCTGGTATGGCAACTTCTGGGGTGCGCAAAGCCACGCGATCCTGCCGTACGACCACTACCTGCGCAACATCACCAAGCACTTGCAACAGCTGGACATGGAGTCCAACGGCAAGAGCGTGCGTCAGGACGGCACCTCGGTGTCGACCGATACCGGCCCGGTGATCTGGGGCGGCGTCGGCTGCAACGGTCAGCACGCTTATCACCAGTTGCTGCACCAGGGCACCCAACTGATCCCGGCCGACTTCATCGTGCCGATCGTCAGCTTCAACCCGGTTTCCGACCATCACCAGTGGCTGTACGCCAACTGCCTGTCGCAGAGCCAGGCGCTGATGCTCGGCAAGACCCTGCCGGAAGCTGAAGCCGAACTGCGCGACAAAGGCATGGGCGAAGACGACGTGCGCAAACTTGCGCCGCACAAGGTGATCCCGGGCAATCGTCCGAGCAACACCCTGGTGGTCGAACGCATCAGCCCGCGTCGCCTCGGCGCCCTGGTTGCGATGTATGAGCACAAAGTGTTCGTACAAAGCGTGGTCTGGGGCATCAACGCCTTCGACCAGTGGGGTGTGGAACTGGGCAAGGAATTGGGCAAAGGCGTCTACAACCGTCTGGTCGGCAGCGACGAGACCGTGGCTGACGATGCCTCGACTCAAGGCCTGATCAACTACTTCCGCGGGCGTCATCGCGGCTGATAAAAGCCTTCGGGCACAACGCTGTTCCCCTGTGGGAGCGAGCCTGCTCGCGAAATCGGTGCGTCATTCAACACTGTGTTGACTGATCCGCCGCCTTCGCGAGCAGGCTCGCTCCCACAGTTGTTTTGGCGCATGACTTGAACCTGTGCAGCGCTCGGCGCATCTTTATTCGTGTCGCACCACAAGAATAAGGAACCGTCATGTTCGATATCAGCACGTTCCCCAAAGCCGATGCCGTGCGCCAGGCCGCTCAGTTGAGCCAGGACGAGTATCGGCGCCTGTACCGTGAATCGATTGAACACCCCAGTGCCTTCTGGGCCGAGCAGGCCACACGTTTCCTCGATTGGAGCACGCCGTGGCAGACCGTGCAGCGCTATGACCTGAAAACTGGTGAAGCGGCCTGGTTTGCCGGCGGCAAGCTCAACGTCAGTTACAACTGCATCGACCGTCACCTCAAGCAACGCGGCGAACAGACTGCCCTGCTCTGGGAAGGCGACGATCCCGCCGAATCGGCGCAGATCACTTACAACAAACTCCATCACCACGTCTGCCGTCTGGCCAACGTGCTGAAAAGCCGTGGCGTGAAGAAAGGCGATCGGGTGTGCATCTACATGCCGATGATCCCCGAAGCCGCCTACGCCATGCTCGCCTGCGCGCGAATCGGTGCGATTCATTCGGTGGTGTTCGGCGGATTTTCTCCGGACTCCTTGCGTGATCGAATCCTCGACGCCGACTGCCGTACCGTGATCACGGCCGATGAAGGCGTGCGCGGTGGCCGCTTCGTGCCGCTGAAAAACAACGTCGACAAAGCCCTGCAAAGTTGCCCGAACGTCAGCACCGTCGTGGTGGTCGAGCGCACTCAGGGCCAGGTCGATTGGGTCGAAGGCCGTGACCTCTGGTACCACCAGGCCGTGCGCGAGGTCAGCGACGACTGCCCGCCGGAACCGATGGACGCCGAAGATCCGCTGTTCATCCTCTACACCTCCGGCAGCACTGGCAAACCCAAAGGCGTGCTGCACACCACCGGCGGCTATCTGCTGCAAGCGGCGATGACCTTCAAATATGTGCTCGACTACCGCGACGGCGAAGTGTTCTGGTGCACCGCCGACGTCGGCTGGGTCACCGGCCACAGTTACATCGTCTACGGGCCGCTGGCCAACGGTGCGACCACACTGATGTTCGAAGGCGTGCCGAGCTACCCGAGCAGTTCGCGCTTCTGGCAGGTCATCGACAAGCACAAGGTGAACATTTTCTACACAGCACCCACCGCCCTGCGCGCGCTGATGCGCGAAGGCGCCGGACCGTTGAAGGAAACGTCGCGCGCCAGCCTCAGATTGCTCGGCAGCGTCGGTGAGCCGATCAACCCGGAAGCGTGGGAATGGTACTTCAATGCTGTCGGTGAACAGCGCTGCCCGATTGTCGACACGTGGTGGCAGACCGAAACCGGCGGCATCATGCTCAGCCCGCTGGTCAGCGCGCAACGGATCAAACCGGGCTGCGCGACGCAACCGATGTTTGGCGTGCAACCGGTGCTGCTTGACGAAGTCGGCAAGGAAATCAAAGGCGCCGGCAGTGGCGTGCTGGCGATCAAATCGAGCTGGCCGGCGCAGATTCGCAGCGTCTACGGCGATCCGCAGCGGATGATCGACACCTACTTCAAACCCTACCCCGGCTATTACTTCACCGGCGACGGCGCCCGCCGCGACGAGGACGGCGATTACTGGATCACCGGACGCATCGACGACGTGATCAACGTTTCCGGCCACCGCATCGGCACCGCCGAAGTGGAAAGCGCCCTGGTGCTGCACGACAGCATCGCCGAGGCCGCCGTGGTCGGTTATCCCCACGACGTCAAAGGTCAGGGCATCTACGCGTTCGTCACGCCAATGAACGGCACCGAGGCCAACGAAGAGCTGAAGAAAGACCTGCTGGCGCATGTCAGCAAGGAGATCGGCAGCTTCGCCAAACCGGACCTGATCCAGTGGGCGCCGGCGCTGCCAAAGACCCGCTCGGGCAAGATCATGCGGCGTATTCTGCGCAAGATTGCCTGCAATGAGCTCGACAGCCTTGGCGATACTTCGACGCTGGCTGATCCGAGTGTGGTGCAGGACCTCGTCGACAAGCGGCTCAATACTTGAGAGCTGCAAGTTTCTAGCTACAAGCTGCAAGCTAAAGCGGTCCGCGCAGCTTTTCGCTTTTAGCTTGCAGCTAGAAACTTGCCGCTTGTAGCTCCCCGACTGCTAAGCTTCGCGTTTTTTCAGCAAGGCGCCCGCATGTCTTCCTTGAATCAGGCGCTGCGCGCCGCCCTCGATCAACGCCAGGACCTGCTCGCTGCGCTGCACAGCCAGGGCACCGATTGCTATCGGCTGTTCCATGGCAGCCAGGAAGGCGCCGGCGGCCTGACCATCGACCGCTACGGCCCGCAACTGCTGGTGCAGAGTTTTCACCAGACGCTCGAACGTGACGATCTGCTGCAACTGCACGCCATGGTCAACCAGACCCTGGGCTTCGACAGCCTGCTGGTCTACAACGACCGCTCCCGTGGCAACTCGCGGATCGATCGCGAGGACAGCGTCTATAAAGCCGATGACGCCGCACTGGCGGATCTGGTCGGGCATGAATGGGGCCTGAACTACCGCGTGCGCGGGCGTCATGCCGGGCAGGATCCGCTGCTGTTCCTCGACCTGCGCAACACCCGTGGCTGGGTCAAGGATCACGCGCAAGGCAAAAGTGTGCTCAACCTGTTCGCCTACACCTGTGGCGTTGGCCTCAGTGCGGCGGCAGGCGGTGCGCGCGAGGTGTGCAACCTCGATTTTGCCGAGGGCAATCTGGCGGTCGGTCGCGAGAATGGTTTGCTCAACCCGCAACTGCCGGAGATGCAATTCATTCAGTCCGATTACTTCCCGGCGATCCGTCAGCTTGCTGGCCTGCCGATCAGCGTGCGGCGCGGGCAGAAGTTGCCGAGCTATCAGCGCCTCGAACAGCGCCAATACGATCTGGTACTGCTCGATCCGCCGGCGTGGGCCAAAAGTGCGTTCGGCACCGTCGATTTGCTGCGCGATTATCAGAGCCTGCTCAAACCGGCGCTGCTGACCACCGCTGACAACGGCGTGCTGATCTGCTGCAACAACCTGGCGAAAGTCAGCATGGACGACTGGCGCGAACAAGTGCTGCGCTGCGCCGAAAAGGCCGGCCGCCCGGTGCGCGAATGGAGCGTGATGACCCCGGGCGCCGACTTCCCCTCGCGGGACCAGCAGCCCCCGTTGAAGACGCTGATCTTGCAGTTGTGATCCCTCCGGCATGAGCGATTTCATTTCCCTGTGGGAGCGAGCCTGCTCGCGAAGGCGCAGTGTCAGTCGACTTGTTTTTCACTGAACCAGCGCATTCGCGAGC
>NZ_JASCPT010000189.1:0-7253 GCF_029959775.1 Pseudomonas sp. PS01270
ATAGCGGAGTGTCAGTCAACATCATTGGATCTGACCCACCGCAATCGCGGGCAAGCCCGCTCCCACAAGGATCCGGATCAATCGTGGAACTCGCGCCGTTCGGCTTCAATCGCCTCAGTCAGTGCGCGGGCTTCGGCTTCTTCTTCGCTGAGGTCCGGTTCCGGCTGTTCGAGGGCGGCGACAGCGGCCAGGAGTTTCTCGCGGGCCTCGGCGACACCCAGGACGTCCTCTTCCGGTTCGGCGTCAGGCGCCGCTTCAAGTTCAACTTCAGCTTCAACAATCGGCTCGATGATCTCAGGCTCGGGCACCGGCGCTTCGCCATCCACCGCATCGCGCAGCAAATCGTCGAAATCGGTTTTGATGCCCTCTTCCATGCTGTCCAGCTCCAGCAGCAGGGAATGGAAACTGGTTTCTTCCTTCTCCTCTTCCGGCTCCGCGCTGGCGTCGGCCAGTTCCTGCAGACTCTGCGGCACCGGCGCGTCGTCGAAGTCGAGCACCGGTTCGGCTTCCATCTCGCGCAGTTCGGCCAGCGGCGGCAGGTCTTCGAGGTTTTTCAGGTTGAAGTGGTCGAGAAACGCTTTGGTCGTGGCGAACATCGCCGGTTTGCCCGGCACGTCGCGGTAACCGACGACGCGAATCCACTCACGCTCGAGCAAGGTCTTGACGATGTTGCTGTTGACCGCCACGCCACGCACGTCTTCGATCTCGCCACGGGTGATCGGCTGGCGATAGGCGATCAGCGCGATGGTCTCCAGCAACGCACGGGAATAGCGCTGCGGGCGTTCTTCCCAGAGACGGCCGACCCACGGTGAAAACTTCTCGCGGATCTGCAAGCGATAGCCCGACGAGACTTCCTTGAGCTCGAAGGCACGGCCCTCGCAGGATTTGCCGAGCAGGGTCAGAGCTTTCTTGAAGACCGCCGGCTCCGGCCGCTCGCCTTCTTCAAACAGTTCATACAGGCGCTCAAGGGATTGCGGCTTTCCCGAGGCCAACAGAAAGGCTTCAAGCAGGGACGCCAGCTCGCGGGGTTCAGTCAGGTTCATACAGGGACTCGTTATTCGGCTCGGGCTCGCACGTGGATCGCGGCGAACGGCTCATTCTGCACCAGCTCGACCAAGGATTCCTTGACCAGTTCAAGGATCGCCATGAAGGTCACCACCACACCCAGGCGACCTTCTTCGGCGGTGAACAGCTCGACAAACGGCACGAAGCCGCCGCCCTTGAGCCGTTCCAGCACATCGCTCATGCGCTCGCGGGTGGACAGCGCTTCGCGACTGACCTGGTGGCTTTCGAACATGTCGCCACGGCGCAGGACTTCGGCCATGCACATCAGAATCTCTTCCAGCGCGACGTCGGGCAACAGCTTGCGCGCCCGCGCTTCCGGGGCGTCGAGCCTGGGCACGATCACATCGCGACCGACCCGACTCAGCCCATCGATACCTTCAGCGGCAGCCTTGAAGCGCTCGTATTCCTGCAAGCGGCGGATCAGTTCAGCGCGCGGGTCGTCTTCTTCATCTTCAACGGTTTCGGCGCGCGGCAGAAGCATGCGCGATTTGATCTCGGCAAGCATCGCCGCCATCACCAGATATTCGGCGGCCAGCTCCAGACGCACCGATTGCATCAACTCGACATAGCCCATGTACTGGCGGGTGATTTCCGCCACCGGAATGTCGAGGATATTGATGTTCTGTTTGCGGATCAGGTACAGCAGCAGGTCGAGCGGGCCTTCGAAGGCTTCAAGAAAAACTTCCAGCGCATCCGGCGGGATGTACAGGTCCAGCGGCATTTCCATGACCGCCTGACCATAGACCATCGCGAACGGCAGTTCCTGCTGGGCGCCGGCCTGGGGATCGACCACGGTTTCCACTGCGGACATTCAGGCCTCGACCATGAACGGCGTCGGATCGCCGCAACCAACGCGGACCACTTCCGGGTCGTCGCCGGTCAGGTCAATCACCGTTGAGGCCTTGATGCCGCCAAAACCGCCGTCGATGATCAGATCGACCTGATGCTCAAGCAACTGGCGCATTTCGTAGGGATCGCTGAGCGGGTCTTCATCGCCGGGCATGATCAGCGTCACGCTCATCAGCGGCTCGCCGAGTTCGGCCAGCAGCGCCAGCGCGATCGGATGGCTTGGCACGCGCAGGCCGATGGTGCGTTTCTTCGGATGCAGCAACAGGCGCGGCACTTCGCGGGTGGCGTTGAGAATAAAGGTGTAAGGCCCCGGCAGGTGCGCCTTGAGAATGCGGAAGGTGCCGGTGTCGATCTTGGCGTAATTGCCCAGTTGCGACAGGTCGCTGCAGATCAGCGCGAAGTTGTGCTTTTCATCGAGCTGACGCAGGCGTCGCACACGCTCGATGGCGGTCTTGTCGCCAATCTGGCAACCAATGGCGTAGGACGAGTCCGTGGGATAAATCACCACCCCGCCCTTGCGGATGATCTCGACCGCCTGTTTGATCAGGCGCGCTTGCGGGTTTTCCGGATGTATCTGGAAAAATTGACTCACATTCTCTACCTGTTCAGACGGCGGCAATATCTGTGTCATGTTTGAACCGACACCACAGGGGTGGAAGGTCCTCGGGAACCGGCCGGTACTGGCCGATCTCGGACCAGCCGCCAGGGCCATGGAAGTCACTGCCGGCGCTGACCAGCAGACCGAACTCACGGGCAAGGATCGCCAGGCTGCCCACCTGTTCTGCGGGCTGATGGCCATTGACCACCTCGATAGCATGCCCGCCTGCTTGAATATAGTCGGCAATCAGCTTTCGGCGCTTGCTACGGGTGAAATCGTAGTGCCATGGATGCGCCAGGCTGACCCAGGCTCCGGCGGCGCGCAGGGTGGCGACGGTGGTTTCCAGCGTCGGCCAGTGCAGTTTGACGTCGCCGAGTTTGCCGGCGCCGAGCCATTTGCGAAATGCCTCGGCGCGATCCTTTACATAACCTTCACGCACCATCCAGTCGGCGAAATGCGGCCGGGCCGGCGCGTTGCCGCTGTCGCCCAGTTCCTGCTGGATCTGCCGGGCGCCGTCGAGGGCACCGGGCATCCCCTTGAGTGCGAGCTTGCGGCTTATTTCTTCCGACCGCAGCCAGCGGCCATCGTGCAATTTGGCGATCGCTTCAACCAACGGCGCAGCGTTGACGTCGAAACCGTAGCCCAATACGTGAATGGTCGCCCCGCCCCAGGTGCAGGACAATTCGACGCCGTTGACCAGTTGCATGCCCAACTCGGTGGCAGCAGTACGCGCCTCGGCGAGCCCCTCAAGAGTGTCGTGGTCGGTCAACGCCAGGACTCGCACGCCGTTTTCGAACGCTCGCGCAACCAGAACCGCAGGCGCCAGGGCGCCGTCGGAGGCCGTGCTGTGGCAGTGCAAATCAACATTCACGGGGAGTTGTAACCTCAAATCAGCTGGCGCTATCGCGCGCCCATATGTTTGTTATTATGCCGCCACATCCAGCTTCTGGCTCTCACTGTGAAACAATTCATCGATTTCATCCCGCTTCTGCTGTTCTTCATCGTTTACAAACTTGATCCACGGGTCGTCGACATTGCCGGCCAGCAAGTGACCGTAGGCGGTATCTACAGCGCCACGGCGATGCTGATCATCAGTTCCCTGGTGGTGTACGGCGCGCTGTTCATCAAGCAGCGCAAGCTGGAAAAGAGCCAGTGGCTGACGCTGATCGCCTGTCTGGTGTTCGGCAGCCTGACGCTGGCCTTCCACAGCGAAACCTTCCTGAAATGGAAAGCGCCGGTGGTCAACTGGCTGTTCGCTGCGGCGTTCATCGGTAGCCACTTCATCGGCGATCGCCTGCTGATCAAGCGCATCATGGGCCACGCGCTGACCCTGCCAGACCCGGTCTGGACGCGCCTGAACATCGCCTGGATCGGCTTTTTCCTGTTCTGCGGCGCGGCCAACCTGTTCGTCGCCTTCACCTTCCAGAGCATCTGGGTCGACTTCAAGGTGTTCGGCAGCCTGGGCATGACCGTGCTGTTCCTGGTCGCACAGGGCGTTTACCTGTCGCGCCATCTGCATGACACCGATACCACAACGCCTAAAACCGAGGACTGACATGCTCTACGCCATCATTGCCACCGACGTTGCCAACTCGCTGGAAGCTCGCCTGTCCGCGCGACCGGCGCATCTGGAACGCCTGCAAGCGCTCAAGGGCGAAGGCCGCATCGTGCTGGCCGGCCCGCACCCGGCGGTCGACAGCAATGATCCGGGCGCAGCGGGTTTCACCGGCAGCCTGATCGTCGCCGAGTTCGACTCCCTGAGCGCCGCACAGGCCTGGGCCGATGCCGATCCGTACATTGCCGCCGGCGTCTACGCCAATGTGATCGTCAAACCGTTCAAGCAAGTCCTGCCGTAACCGACCTGTTGGAACAGTGAGGGATTAATGTGGCGAGGGGATTTATCCCCGCTGGGTGGCGAAGCCGCCCCAAAACCCATCCAACGCGCTGTGTCTGACACACCGCACGCTCCCATTTCAGGACTGCTACGCAGCCCAACGGGGCGGTGCGACGTTTCGCTAAACCCCTCGCCACAGAATATTCATCAGCCACAAATTATTTGTCAGCCACCAACATCACCTCCTGCGCACTGAACCTTCTCGCTTCTCATCCATCTCAATCGCTCATTATTCTCGTTTGCCTGCCGACAACCTGCCCAATATCCATTTGGAAACAGGTGTCGCGATGCGCAAGGGTCCGTTGTGTCTGATGTTGCTCACGTTGTCGATCATGGCCCCCGCCCATGGTGAGGAAACCACCGAAAGCGGCAGCTCCACGCCATTGTCATTGAGCGCCGGCAGCCAGATCACCGAGCTGCAACAGCGGCTCAAGGCCAGTGAGCAGCAGCGCGAAGAACTGAACAAACAACTGCAAAATGCCGACAACACTCGCGAAAGCGCCCAGCTCGCCCGGCTGCGCCAGGAGAACCAGCGTCTGAAGCTGCAACTCAAGGAAGCCCAGGCCAGCCCGCTGCCGCGTTTGCTGACCGACCAACAGCAGTGGTTCGTCACTGGCGCCGGGGTAGCGCTATTGGCGCTGCTCTGCGGTATCTTTGCCAGTGGTGCAAGCCGAAAACGTCGGCAATGGCTAAATTGAGTGAGTCATGAGCGAGCTGTTACTGATTGATGATGACCAGGAGTTGTGCGAACTCCTGAGTAGCTGGTTGAGCCAGGAAGGCTTCCAGGTGCGCGCCTGCCACGACGGCCAGAGCGCCCGCAAGGCGTTGGCCGAAACCGCCCCGGCGGCGGTAGTGCTGGACGTGATGCTGCCCGACGGCAGCGGTCTGGAACTGCTCAAGCAGTTGCGCAACGACCACGCCGACCTGCCGGTGCTGATGCTGTCAGCGCGTGGCGAACCGCTGGACCGCATCCTCGGCCTCGAACTGGGCGCCGACGATTACCTGGCCAAACCCTGCGACCCCCGCGAACTGACCGCGCGCCTGCGCGCCGTGTTGCGCCGCAGCCACCCGGCCGCCGTATCGACGCAACTTGAGCTGGGTGATCTGAGTTTCAGCCCGGTGCGCGGCGTAGTCAGCATCGACGAAAAAGAACTGACCCTGACCGTCTCCGAAAGCCGCCTGCTCGAAGCCCTGCTCAAGCAGCCCGGCGAGCCGCTGGACAAACAGGAACTGGCGCAACTGGCCCTCGGCCGCAAGCTGACCCTGTACGACCGCAGCCTCGACATGCACGTCAGCAATCTGCGCAAAAAAATCGGCCCCCACCCCGACGGCCGCCCACGCATCGTCGCGCTGCGTAGCCGTGGTTACTACTACAGCTTATAAGACCTGCGCCGTGTAGGAGTGAGCCTACTCGCGATGGCGGTGTGTCAGTCAACACACTCTTGTGCCATCGCGAGCAGCCTCACTCCAGAGGGGATCTGATCTTTTCCACGCTCTATGGGAATGCAGCCATCGGTGGCTTTGCAGTGGTTAATCGGGCATCGAACGAATAATGTCGGCCAAATCGTCCTTGGTTATCTCGTTGGCCTTAATGGCAGCGGCAATGTCTTTTTTGGAAAGTGGGAAACGCTTGAATATTTCTTGCAAAGTATTCGCATCAACATTTGCCAGCCAGAGCGGATCAATGAAAGAACCGCCGTACTCAGGCTTCATCGGTACTTCTTCGTGGGCAATCGTACCCTTATGATTGAGATACACCACATAACGATCATGCCCTTCAGGAAAGCTTTTATCGTGATATAGCGTAGTACCCTGCGGCAGCACGTAGTAATTTTCGTCGCCGTTTGGACCCTCGATCAGCAACGGTTCTTTAGTTTTGATCATCTTCATATCGTGCCCCTGCGAACCATGATCAAAAATCAGGAATGCCAAAAAAATCGCATTGACCGATAAAGCTGCCATCAGCCATGGGCCGAGTTGCCTGGTAAACGTTTTATTAGTCATAAGGAAGCTCGGTATTCGCTTTGTTAAGGCACGCAGCCGTTGTTCTTTCGCTGAGCGACAATGTCGTCTAAATGAGTGATCACAGCCTCGGCCCGTGCATTATCCAAAAGATCGCAGCCTTCAGCACCTCCTGCACTGGATATGTGTAAGGCCGGGCACGAAGCGTCTTTACCGAAGCTTTACGCTGCGCTGACCGCCGCTGACCTTGATCTGCGTAATCTGCACTCATCCGGAACGTACCGGGAACGAGACAAGGAGATACACCATGCGCAAGACTCTTATCGCTCTGATGTTCGCTGCCGCTCTGCCAACCGTGGCCATGGCCATGCCGCAGGATGGCGGTCCGCTGGGTGGTCCGCTGGATGGCCCGCGCCACGGCGGTCAGATGCACGGCGGCATGCACGGCAAAGGTCCGTACAGCCAGCTCGATCTGACCCGCGAACAGCGCGAGCAGATTCGCAAGATCATGGGCGAGCAGATGCACGAGCGTAAGCAGGTGGTCGACAAGTACCTGGAGAAACTCTCGCCGGCCGACCAGAAAGCCATGAAGGACGAGATCGCGGCCAACCACAAGAAAGCCGAGTCCGATGTCCGGGCATTGCTGAAACCTGAGCAACAGAAGCAATTCGACGAGATCCAGAAGAAACGCGCCGAACGCCGCGCCGAATGGGCCGAGTTCAAGGCCTGGAAAGCGCAGCAGGCACAAAAGGCGCAATAATGTTCTGACGTCAGGCTCGACGGTTCACCCCGTCGGCCTGTTTTCATCATTTACTGTGGGAGCGAGCTTGCTCGCGAAAGCGGTGTATCAGACGCAGAAATGTTGACTGACATACCGCATTCGCG
>NZ_JASCPT010000018.1:0-57303 GCF_029959775.1 Pseudomonas sp. PS01270
AGGTTTTCGCGGCGTGTGCAAAATCCCGGCCAAATCAAAAATCCAGTGGGGGAGCGAGCCTGCTCGCGAAGACGGCGGCACATTCAACATCTTCATTGCCTGACCCAATGCATTCGCGAGCAAGCTCGCTCCCACAGGTTTTCGCGGCGTGTGCCAAATCCCGGCGACATGCAAAATCCAATGTGGGAGCGAGCTTGCTCGCGAAGAGGGCGGCACATTCAACATCTTCATTGCCTGACCCAATGCATTCGCGAGCAAGCTCGCTCCCACAGGGGACCTGCGTTGCTTGTTTGATTGGGGTTCTACAGGCCATCAGTACTCAGGCAGGTCCGCCGTTCTTGTCTGGCAGTTGGGCAAACCACTGCGCATACGGTGTATTGCTCACTTTGAATCGGTTGTAATCCGGGCTGCCGTCATCCCACCACACCGGCCCGCGCTCACCCAGCGCGACTTTGGCGTCGTTGACGCGAGCTCTCGCCGACATCAACGCCTGTGCATCCTCCGCACGCTTTGCCTCTTTGACCGCACGCCGCGCTGACATGAGTTCGGCTACAAATGCCTCACGCTCGGCGGCTGGCAGTGATGGATTGCTGCAACGCCACAGCTGTTGCTTGACCACAAAATAGCGGCCATCGGGGGTGGTGGGGTACATGGGCGATATCCTGCGTGATCCAGTCTCAGACCGGGTAGGACAACTCGCCGATGAGTTTATCCAGCGTAATCGGATAATCGCGCACCCGCACGCCGCAAGCGTTATAGATCGCATTGGCGATCGCCGCCGCCGCGCCGCTGATACCCAACTCGCCAACGCCTTTGGCTTTCAGCGGGGTGGCATACGGGTCGACTTCATCGAGAAAGATCACTTCCTGATGGGGAATGTCGGCGTGCACCGGCACCTCGTATCCGGCCAGATCGTGATTGACGAAAAAGCCGATTCGATGATCCACCGCCAGCTCTTCCATCAATGCCGCGCCGGCGCCCATGGTCATGCCGCCGATGATCTGGCTGCGCGCGGTTTTCGGGTTGAGGATGCGCCCGGCGGCGCACACGGCCAGTTGCCGGCGCAGGCGAATTTCGCCGGTCGCCGCATTGACCGCGACCTCGGCGAAATGCGCGCCGAAAGTCTGCTGGGCAAAACGCTCGGCCAGATCGCCGTATTCCATGAGGTCCTCGCCCGTCAGCTCGCCATTGGCTGCGGCCTGAGCCAAGGCAACCTGCTGCGAGCCTGCGCGAATCTGTGCATCGACAAACTCGGCTTGCTGCGGGTCAATCCCGACGGCGCGAGCAGCGGCTTCACGCAGTTTCACACACGCGGCATACACGCCGGCAGTGGAGGAGGCCGCGCCCCACTGGCCGCCGGAGCCCGACGATTCCGGAAACCGCGAATCGCCCAAATGCACCACGACACGCTCCAGCGGCACGCCCATCATTTCGGCAGCGGTCTGGGCGATGATGGTGTAACTGCCGGTGCCGATGTCGGTCATGTCGGTTTCCACGGTGATGACGCCTTGACGATCGAGATGCACCCGCGCCGCCGAAGCGGTCGTCGGTGCGCCGCGAATCGCCGAGGCCAGCCCGATGCCGATCAGCCAACCGCCCTCACGGCGCTGAGCGGGTTGAGGGTTGCGCTGACGCCAGCCAAAGCGTTCGGCCCCAGTGTTCAGGCATTCCACCAACTGCCGTTTGGAGAACGGCCGCGCCGGTTGCTCCGGATCGACCTGCGAATCGTTGAGGATGCGCAGTTGCAGCGGATCCATCTGCAGCTTTTCGGCCAGTTCATCCATGGCGATTTCCAGCGCCATCATCCCCGGTGCCTCGCCCGGCGCGCGCATCGCCGAACCCTCGGCGAGATCGAGCACGGCGAGATTCAAACGGGTCATCCGATTGGCACCGGCGTAAAGCAAGCGGGTTGACGCGGTGGCCGCTTCGGCGCGTCCGCCGCGCAGATTGCCCGACCAGCTCTCGTGGCCGATCGCGGTGATCACGCCGTTACGGTTGGCACCGATGCGCAGGCGCTGAAGCGTCGCCGGACGATGGGTGAGGTTGTTGAACATCAGCGGCCGCGGCAGCGCGACTTTCACCGGTCGCCCGGCATGTCGAGCGGCCAGGGATGCCAACACTGCGTCGCAAAGAATCGTGCCCTTACCGCCGAAGCCACCGCCGATATACGGCGAGATCAGGCGCACATCTTCCTTGGCGATGCCGAGGGTTTTCGCCAGATCGCGCACGCCCCAGTTGATCTGTTGGATCGATGTCCACAAGGTCAATTGCTTGCCACTCCAGCGGGCAATGGTTGCGTGCGGTTCCATCATCGCGTGGGCCTGGTCAGGCGTGCTGTAGTGCTGATCGATTTGCACGGGCGCAGCGTTGAAGGCGCCTTCGAAGTCACCGACGCGGGTCTGCGGCGGCGGGCCGAAACCGGCCGGTGGCGGTGGGGTTGCGGAGTCTTTCGCAGCCGCCAGATCGAATGAACCTGGCTCGGCCACGTAGCGGATGTCGAGCAAGCCGGCGGCCGCGCGCGCCTGTTCAAAAGTGTCTGCGACGACAATCGCCACGGCCTGGTGATAGTGATCGACCTGCGGCCCGGCCAAGGCCCTGGCTACGTAAAACTCGCCTTTGGCCAATGCCCCGGCGTTTTCGTAAGTGACGATGGCAATCACCCCGGACGCTTCCCGCGCTTGCGTCGAATTGATCGAGGCAATGCGCCCCTTGCCGATCCCGGCGCCGACGATATAGCCATAGGCGGCGTCCGGCACCGCTGCGTTTTGCTCGTAGGCGTAGGGGCGGTGCCGGTGGTTTTCAGCTTGCCGTCGATGCGGTCGGCAGGTTGGCCGATGACGTTCAGCTGGTCGATCGGATTGGAGCCGGCCGGGGTGTCGATTTTCATCTGCAAATTCCTTTCAGACAGGCTGGCGGCGCCCACGTAGCGCGGCGCAGCCATCGATTGACGTCGGATCTCTACGAGCCTAGGCCATCGACGCGCTGCTGATAATGCGCGGTTTCAGGATGGAATGATGAATCTCGCTCACCAATCCTGATCAACATGACAAATAGGAATACGTTTCAATTACTAATGCGACCGTATACCATGCGCGACGTTTTCACTGGCGGTTTTGCCCTTCGTTCTGGCCTATTCGTAAAGGTTTTCACCTCATGCGTCGAACTCTGCTTTCCATTTGTGTGCTGCAGGCGTTGTCTTCTTCCTCGTGGGCTGAGTCAGCCGAACCGACTTCTTCAACGCTTGAGCTGGAAGCCACCGACGTAGTCGGCACAGCGGATTACGAACGGGCAGACGGCCCGGTGCAAGGCTATCGCGCGACGCGTTCGGCCAGCGCCACGCGCACCGACACTTCGATTCATGAAACCCCGCAGTCAATCAGCGTGGTGACCAAGGACGCCGTCGAAGACCTCGGCGCCACGCGTTTGCAGGATGCGCTGGATTACGCCGGTGGCGTCGGTCGCGCGAACAATTTCGGTGGGCAGGGCCTGACCACGTTCACCGTGCGCGGCTTCACTACGGGCGAGTTCTACCGCAACGGTTTCCCGATCAACCGTGGCTACCCGAACATGCCCGATGCCAACACCATCGAGCGTCTGGAAGTGCTGCGCGGCCCGGCGACCATGCTCTATGGCCGTGGCGATCCTGGCGGTACCTTCAACGTGGTGTCGAAACAGCCGTTGCCCGAGCGCACCGTTACGTTAGGCAGCCAATTGAACGACCAAGGCATGAAGCGCGGCACCCTCGACGCTTCCGGGCCGCTGGATGAAGAAGGGCGTCTGGCCTATCGCTTGAATGTGGTGGGCGAGGGCGGTGACACCTTCCGCGATCATGTCGAGACCGAGCGCTACGGCATCACGCCGGTGCTGACCTGGCAGGCCACCGATGCGACCAAGCTGATTTTCGAAGGCGATTTCATGCGCAACAACGCGCCGCTCGATCGCGGCGTGACGCGCTACCCGGCGCAGATCGGCACTGCCTCGCGCGATACCTTCTTTGGCGAGAAGGACGTCGGCAAGCTGCACAACGACAACAACATGGCGCAGTTGCGTTTCGAGCACATGCTCAACGACGACTGGACCCTCGGCGGTGGATTCCAGTGGCTCGACGGCTCGCTCAAGGGCAATGCGATCGAGGCCAACGGCATTGCCGCTGACGGCCGCACGCTGGGGCGCAACTTCAACTACCGCAAGCTGGAGTGGACCGATAAGGACACCCAGCTCAACCTCACCGGGCATTTCGACACTGGCGGTCTGCAGCACACCTTGCTCACCGGCATCGAGTATGAAGATTACGATTACAAGTCGATCATCCAGCGCTCCAGCGGCGCGGTCAGTGCCTACCCGATCGACATCTTCAATCCGGTCTACGGCCAGCCACGCCCGGCGCTGACCCGCACACCGACTCACGACAAAGAGAACCTCAAGACCTACGCGGCATTCGTGCAGGATCAGGTAGCCCTGACCGACAAACTGAAAGTGCTGGCCGGCGCACGTTTCGAGCGCTTCGAGCACGATTACGAAACCTACGTGCCCGGCGGCAAGAGCTGGCAGGCCAGCGACAACGCCGTCACCCCGCGTATCGGCATCACCTACGATTTGACCGATACCCTGGCGGTCTACGCCAACACCGCGCGCTCGTTCAAGCCCAACACCGGCGCCAGTCGCGAAGGCGGCGGCTTCGCTCCAGAGAAAGGCAAGTCCTACGAGATGGGCGTGAAGTGGGAAGCGCTGGATCAGCAGTTGAGCGTCGACGCGGCGATCTACCAGATCGAAAAACGCAATGTGCTGACCACCGACCCGGTGGATTCGACCTTCAGCGTCGCCGCCGGTGAAGTGCGCAGCCGTGGTTTCGACGTCAATGTCACCGGCAATCTCACCCCGGAGTGGCGAGTGGTCGGCGGTTACGCTTACGTCGACGCCGAGGTGACCAAGGACAACACGCTGCGCTCCGGCACCCGACTGCTGAACATCCCGAAGAACAGCTTCAGCCTGCTCAACATGTACGAATTCCAGGACGGCACGCTCAAAGGCCTTGGCCTTGGCACCGGCCTGAAATACGTCGACGAGCGCGCCGGGCAGACCGCCAACACCGCGTTTTCCATGGGCAGTTACACCGTGGTCGACCTGCTGAGCTTCTACAAGGTCAACGATAAAGTGCGGCTCAACCTCGATGTGAAAAACATCTTCGACCGCGACTACGAAGAAGGCGCCTTCGGCAACGTTTACGCCTACCCGGGCGCGCCGCGAACCGTGCAGGTGGGGATTTCCTACACGCTGTAAATCGCCGCAGCGGTTGCCGCCGGCCCATGCTGGCCTGAGAGTGGCATGTCGAAATCAGACATCGGCATGCCGCACTCAGGCTAGTTGCGCGGCGGTCGGGCCACGTAAGGTGAAGCATCATTTCGTCGGCAAAGCGTCTGCGTCGCAGCTTTCGCCTGATGCCGCCACCGGAAATGATGATCGCCTGACGCTCAGTCAGTGGCCCAAACGTCGATCATGAGAACAATAAGAACCCATGACTAGCCTGAACCCCAAGGACTCCAACGGTCAGTTGGCGCAAGGTTTCAAACCGCGTCACGTCACCATGCTTTCCATTGCCGGCATCATCGGCGCAGGACTTTTCGTTGGCTCAGGCCACGCCATCGCCGCCGCAGGACCTGCGGTGCTGCTCGCGTATCTGTTCTCCGGTCTGCTGGTCGTGCTGGTGATGCGCATGCTCGGCGAAATGGCGGTGGCGCATCCCGACACCGGCTCGTTTTCCACCTACGCCGATCAAGCCATTGGCCGCTGGGCCGGGTTCACCATCGGCTGGCTCTACTGGTGGTTCTGGGTGCTGGTGATTCCCATCGAAGCACTGGCCGCCGGTCACGTACTCAATCAGTGGTTTCCCCAGGTCGATGCCTGGTTGTTCGCCTTGCTGTCGATCGTGCTGCTGGTGATCACCAACCTGTTCAGCGTGTCGAAATACGGTGAGTTCGAATTCTGGTTCGCCATGGCCAAGGTCATCGCGATTATCGGTTTCATCGGCCTGGGTTTTGCGGTGCTGATGGGCTGGATTCCCGAGCGCGAAGCCAGTGGCTTGAGCACGCTGATGGCCGAGCACGGCGGCTTTGCGCCCAACGGCATGTCGGCGGTGGTCGGCGCGTTCATCACCATCATGTTCAGTTTCATCGGCACCGAAGCGGTGACCATCGCCGCTGCGGAATCGAACAATCCGGCGCAGAACATCGCCAAGGCCACGCGCTCGGTGATCTGGCGCATCGGCATTTTTTATTTGCTGTCGATCTTCGTGGTGATTTCCGTGGTGCCTTGGAATGACCCGCAACTCGCCTCGGTCGGTTCCTACCAGCGCGCACTGGAACTGATGAACATCCCCAACGCCAAATTCCTCGTCGACGTGGTCGTGTTGATCGCGGTGGCCAGTTGCATGAACTCCTCGATCTACATTTCCTCGCGCATGCTCTATTCGCTGGGCCGACGCGGCGATGCGCCGCCGGCATTGAAGGTGACTTCGGCGGCCGGCGTGCCACGCGCGGCGGTCATTGCCAGCACGGTGATTGGCGCAGGCGTGACGTTACTCAGCTATTTCATGCCGGCCGGGCTGTTCCAGTTCCTGCTCGCCAGCTCCGGCGCAATCGCCTTGCTGGTGTATCTGGTGATCGCCATTTCGCAGTTGCGCATGCGCCGCCAACTTGAACGGGAAAAGGTCGAAATGACCTTGCGCATGTGGCTGTTTCCCTGGCTCACCTGGCTGGTCATCGCCTTTATCTGCGCGGCGTTGGCGGTGATGATGATCACCCCTGAACATCGCCTGGAAGTGACTTCGACCATTGGCCTGGCGCTGCTGATCTCGTTCATTGGCCTGGTCACCAGCCGCCAGCACCGGCCGGCGGGCGGGGTGGCGGCTGTTAGCAAAGCCTAAGCAAACAACGCCTTGAGCCCGCGGGAAAACCAGCCGTTCGGGCTCGAAGGCAGATGCTCACGTTGATTGAATGAGCCCGTCAACGCGCAGGTTTCACCGGCGAGCGAGCCCATCAATTGCGGCAGCAAAAAGCTGCGTTCGCATTCACTGGCGGACAGTCCGGTGTTCTCTTGCGGCCAAACCACGTTGGTTTCTGCATACGGCTTCATGGCGCACCTCCTCATGATTCAAACGTCCAGCACCAGGGTTTCGCTGCCCTGCGCCGGGGCGGCGCAGCAGATCAGCACTTCGTCGTCCGCCAGGCGCATGGCCGGCGGGGTGAGGTAGTGCACCTGGCCGCTGGTAAGGCGGGTTTTGCAGGTGCCGCACGAGCCGCCGCGACAGCTGAACTCCGGGTTCAAGCCACGCGCCTCGGCCAGTTCCAGCAAGGTGCCGCTGCCCGGTTCCCAGCGTGCTTCCTTGCCGGACGTGGCGAACAACACCTTGACCGGCTCTTCCGCGACCGGCACTTGCGGCGGCGCCGGGGTGCTGATTTCGACATCGCGGATCAGCGTCGACGGGCCGAAGGTTTCGGCGTGGATGCGATCATCGGGAATGCGCATTTTGCGCAGGCCGTCGTACAGCGCCTGGGTAAAACTGCCCGGGCCGCACAGGTAGAAATCGTAGTCATCCAGCGGCAGCAGGCTCTTCAGCAAGGCCATGTCGATGCGCCCGGCATGATCGTAACCCTGCGCTGTTGCGTCCAGCGGCGGCTGGCTGACCACGCGCAGCACCTTGACCTTGTCACCGGCGCGCGCAGCCAAGGCGTCGATTTCTTCGCGAAAGGCCAGATCCTCGACGGTGCGACTGCTTTGCACCACCCAGGTCGGGCGCATGCGGCTGATGCGTTTGCCCTGATAGACCACCTCGCGCAGCATCGACAGCAACGGCGTCACCCCAACGCCAGCGGCCAACAGCACCAGTGGCCGACGTTCGGTGGCGTCGACGGTGAAGTCGCCTTGCGGGGCGCGGGCTTCGATCAAATCCAGTGCCTGGACCCGATCATGCAGATGCGAGGATACCGAGCCGTCGCGTTTGACGCTGATGCGCAGGAACTCGTCCGACGGCGCGCTGGACACGCTGTAGGTGCGGATCGACGCGGCATCCTGACCGTCGAGCAAGACCTTGATCGGCAAGTGCTGGCCCGGTTCGAAGCGCGGCAGGCCGAAGCCGTCGTTGGCTTGCAGGTAAAAGGAGCGGATCTGCGGACTCTCATCGACTACACGCGTTACGTGCAGCGCACGCCATTGGTTGCGCAGCGCCTCGGCCTGCAGACGTTCGCGGGTCTGTTCCCAGCTGCCGGTCATTTGCGAATTGGGCGAATCGCCTTCCGGCTGCTCGGCCCAGCGCAGTGGCAATGCGGCCTGACGATAAACGATGCGCTGCGGCTTGAAGCGCCACAGGCGCTCGGCGCCCTGGAACGCGGCGATTTGCGGATCGTCGAGCAGCACTTCTGCGCTGCCGGTCATCTGCAACAGATCGCCGCTTTCGAAATCGATAAAGGTCAGCCCGGCGCGCGGGTTGAGCAGGATGTTGCCCAAGGTGTTGAAGAACAGATTGCCGGAGAAATCCGGGATGGTCAGGGTGCCGTCCTCGTCCATGTGCACGAAGCCGGATTTGCCACCGCGATGGGACACATCGACCTGGCGCTCGCCGTCGCGCACCACGTAAGTGGCCACGTAGAACGAGTCGGCGGCGGTGATCATGTCGCGCACCAAGGGTTCGCTGACAGACAAGTCGAGCGCAGTGTCGGTGGTTTCGTCGACGAACGCGTAGTGGCGCAGATTGATGTAGCGCGGGCAGTTGCCGTAAGCCTGGGTCACGCCGATCTCAAGAATGTTGTCATCGCGGCGGCTGATATTGCCGTTCATGCGATTGCGCCGACGGGTGTGCAGCTCGATGCCGAGCATGCCGATCGCATCGCCGGGTTGCAGGCCTTGATTGGCCGGGTCGTTGGGCTGCGCGTCGAGTTTGATCTTCAGAACCTGTGCTGACGGCGAATCCATGAACCCCGGTTGACCGGTGCGCAGCGTCGCCCACGGATCGCCCTGGCCATCAACGGCGCCGAGCACGACGAAGGGCAGTTGCGCATAGAATTCGCGGTGCTGGTCCGGCATCCAGTCGCGGGCCAGTTGCCGCTGGCCGACACCGACCATCATCTCCACCGCGCCGACGGCACGTTGCAGGGTCAGCTCACCTTCATGCCAGGGCGAGGGCTGCGGTTTCGACGCTGTGTCCATTTCGATTCTCCTCGGGTACAAACGGGCCGGTGAGCCGCCTGGGGCTGAAGCTCAAGTGGGCTCATGTTCGCCCCCGGCCGGTTGCGAGGGAATGGCCAGAAACTGCAATCCACTGTTTCACTCGGTGAAATGATCCATGCGCGCGCCTAAGGAGGCGGGTGATTATTTCACTGGCTGAAATGCTCGATTGTATTTGCTGAGGATTCCGCGATTTGCGGCAGGGGAGCAGGATGAGCCCCATCGACACGATCAGCGGGTCGACCTCAAATAATCCAGGAGCACGTCATGTCCCAGTCAGCCGTCAAACTGTACCGCCATCCGTTGTCCGGCCACTCGCATCGCGTCGAGTTGATGTTGTCCCTGCTGGATGTGCCGACCGAACTGGTGTTCGTCGACCTGATGAAGGGCGCACACAAAACCCCTGAATTCCTCGCCCTCAACCGTTTCGGCCAAGTGCCGGTGATTGATGACAACGGCACGGTGCTCGCGGATTCCAACGGCATTCTGGTTTATTTGGCAAGCAAATACGGCAACGGCCAGTGGCTGCCGAGCGATCCGGTCGAGCAAGCCAAGGTGCAACGCTGGTTATCGGTGGCCGCCGGGCAGATCAGCTCCGGCCCGGCCACAGCGCGCTTGATCACGGTGTTCGGCGCCGGTTACGACGCGGCTGATGCGATCAAGCGTTCCCACGCTTTATTGCAAGTGATGGAAGACGAGTTGGCCAACAGCGCATTCCTTGCCGGCGACAAGGCAACCGTTGCCGATGTGGCCGCCTACACTTACGTCGCCCACGCACCGGAAGGCAACGTCTCGCTGGAGGATTACCCGAATGTGCGGGCGTGGCTGGCGCGGGTTGAGGCGCTGCCCAAGTTCGTCGGCATGCAGCGCACAGCGGTGGGCCTGCAAACAGCTTAGGTTCAGCACGCTTCATTAATCCTGTGGGAGCGAGCTTGCTCGCGAAGGCGGTGTGTCATTCAGCATCAATGTTGACTGACCGGACGCATTCGCGAGCGAGCTCGCTCCCACAGGGTTCAGTGGATTTTCAGAATTTTCTCCAGGTTCCCGCCTATGGATCGTTTTCAGGAAATGCGCATGTTCCTGGCCGTGGCCGAGGAGGGTGGCTTTGCGGCGGCGGCCCGGCGTTTGAACACCTCGCCCCCCAGCGTCACCCGCGCCATTGCCGCGCTGGAACAACGCATCGGCACGCGTCTGTTGTCGCGCACCACGCGCAGCCTGCACCTGACCGAAGCCGGGCATCGTTATCTGGACGATTGCCGAAGAATTCTGTGCGACGTCGACGAAGCCGAAGAGGCCGCTGCCGGCAGTTATCGGGTGCCGTGCGGGCATTTGAGCGTGACCGCGTCGGTGCTGTTTGGCGAACTGTTCATCGCGCCGTTGCTGGCTCAATACGTCGACGCGTTTCCTTCAGTGCATCTGAAGGCCTTGCTGGTTGATCGCGTGGTGAACATGGCGGAAGAGGGTATCGATGTCGCCGTGCGCATCGGCCATCTGCACGAGAACAATCAGCATGCGATCAAGGTCGGCGAGGTCCGGCAGGTCATCTGCGGCACCCCCGATTACTTCGCCCGCTATGGCCGACCGCAACATCCGAACGAGCTGAGCCGCGCCAATATCGTCATGTCGTCCGCCAGTCATTTGCTCAGCGATTGGCAATTCGCCCATGCCGACGGGCCGTTGAGTTTTCGCTTCGAGCCGCGTCTGGTGGTCACCGCGAATCAGGCGGCGATCAACATCGCCAGTTCCGGTTGGGGCATTACCCGGGTGCTGTCTTATCAAGTCGCCAGCCAGGTTGCGGCCGGTGAACTGGAATTGGTGTTGCAGGCCTATGAGCCGCCGGCGTTACCGGTGCAACTGGTCTATCTGAAACATCCGCGCGTACCGGCGAAGGTGCGCACGTTTGTCGATTTCCTCAGCGAGCGGCTGCAACACCACCCAGCGCTGAAAGCCGTGAACAGGGTTCACGGCTAAGGCTTCAAGGTTCAACTCAGCGATGGATCACTTCGCGGCCGCAGCGGTTTCGATCAGGCTGGCGACGGCTTTCGGGTTGGACACCATCACCACGTGCGACGCGCCTTTGACCACGACGGTCTGCTTGGAGTGCGCGCGCTCGGCCATGAACGCCAGGGCTTGCGCCGGGATGTTCTTGTCCTGGTCACCGTAGACGAAGTACGACGGCACGGTTTTCCATGCAGGCTCGGTGGCGGCTTCGTTGAGTGCGGCGACGGTCACTGGGCGCTGGGTCGCGGCCATCAATTTCGCATCTGCCGGGGAAACATCGGCAGCGAACTGATCGTGGAATTTGTCCTGCTGGATGTACAAATCCTTGCCACCATCGGCCAGCTCAACCGGGGCCGACAGGGTCGGGCCGAGGGTGCTGCCAGGGAAACGCCCGGACAGTTCAGCGGCGGTTTCACCCTTTTCCGGTGCAAAAGCTGCGACGTACACCAGCGCTTTGACATTGGCATTGCCGTAAGCGGCTTCGCTGATCACCGGGCCACCGTAAGAGTGGCCGACCAACACCACCGGGTTTTTCACGCTGGCCAGCACATCCGCCACTGATTGCGCATCACTCTTGACCGAGCGCAGCGGGTTGGCAGCGGCGATCACCGGGTAGCCATCCTTCTCGAGAATCTTGACCACGCCGTTCCAGCTGCTCGAATCGGCGAAGGCACCGTGCACCAGCACCACGGTGGGTTTGACCGGCGCGGCGAACGCAGCGGTGGCGCCGAACATGGCGGCGGTAAGGGCGAGGGTTGCGAAGACTTTGTTCATGGTGATGTCCTGTCGATTGGTTAAGGTAGGAATGGAAGCGACAGTGGTATTTAGCGCGCTAAATGTGTCAGTTGTGTGTGCGCACGGCCGAACTTCGCATGCGTGTGTATCTGGGGCGGCGAAAGCTACACGCTGATACAAAGCGATCCATCCGCTCAGATCGCGCGGCGGACTTTGCCCGGGGCCTCGCCGTAGATTTCCTTGAATTTCTTGCTGAAGGCAGCCTGCGACTGATAGCCGACCTGCACGGCAATGTCATTCAGGCCCAGATGCGAATGGCTGAGCAGACTGAACGCCAGCTCCATGCGCAATTGAGTCAGCAGCACCCACGGCGATACGCCAGCGACCCGGGCGAAGGTGCGCATGAACGTTGCACGGGACATGTTCGCGGTGTCGGCCATGGCCTCGATGGTCCATTCGTGCGCTGGGTCAGCCAATATCGCCTGACAGGTGCGGCCCAGGCGCTGGTCGCCGAGCAGCGCCAGGGTGCTCTTGTCCTGCTCCGCACGGGCCAGGTGCGCACGCAGAATCAAGGTGAACAAGGCTTGGGACAGTGAATCGAGGAGGAACCGCGCGCCCGGCTGTTCGCTGTCGGCTTCGCTGCGCAACAGCGCAATCAGGGCGGTCAGCGGCTGATCGACCGGCAGGCCATCGTTGGCAATCAACAGGTAATCGGGGAGGGCGGCGAACAGCATCGACGCGCGGTTGTAATGAAAACCACCGCAGAGCATGTCCAGATCGGCGCTCGCGCCACCCAGCCGATAGATCGGCAACACCCCGCCGGGAACCAGCGTTGGCGACATCGGCGCTACATTTTTGCCGGCACTGTGCAGCACATGCGGCGTACCCCGTGGCAACAGCAGAATATCGCCAGCACGCATCGCCAGGCGTTGCCCGCTGGCCAGTTCCACCCGGCATTCACCTTTGAGCACGATGTGATAGGGCGCCTTGCCCAAGGCTTCCTGTTGATGATCGCGCGCCCAGTCGCCTTGAAACTGGCAACGCAGATCGAGGCTGCCGCGCACGTTGGCCAGGCTGATGAGCTTATCGAGCGAGTTCATTGGCACCCATCACGAAGGAATCCGCAAAGTTGAGACGATTGAGCAAGACGTTGAGCATGACCGACAAAAGCGCGATTCGGTAGCACCGCAGACTGACTCCACTTTCATTGATCTGGAGAAGTCGCATGTTCACCTCAATCAACGCCGGACTACAACAGCTCGGCAAACTCGATCGCCTCGGTATCCCGCTGATGCGCGTGGCCATCGCCATCGTCTTCCTGTGGATCGGCGCGCTGAAATTCGTCCCGTACGAAGCCGACAGCATCACGCCCTTCGTCGCCAACAGCCCGGTGATGTCGTTCTTCTACGAACACCCGCAGGACTACAAGGCGCACCTGACCCATGAGGGCGAGCTGAACGCCGACAAGCGCGCCTGGCAGACCGCGAACAACACCTACGGCTTTTCCACCGGGCTTGGCGTGGTGGAAATCGTCATCGGTCTGCTGGTCCTGTCCAACCCGCTTTCCCGCCGCACCGGCCTGCTCGGTGGCGCGCTGGCGTTCGCTACGCCGCTGGTGACCCTGAGCTTTCTGGTCACCACGCCTGAAGCCTGGGTCGCTGCGCTGGGCGATGGTCAGCATGGCTTTCCCTATCTGTCCGGCGCCGGACGCCTGGTGCTCAAAGACGTCCTGATGCTCGCCGGAGCGCTGCCGGTCATGGCCGATTCCGCGCGCCAATTGCTGACTGAACGTCAGGCCTGAATTCCTCATCCTTTATAGAGAGATCACACCATGAAAACGTTTATTGCTTTGACCCTGGCCATCCTCGCCGGCAACGTCTTCGCCGCCACCGAACCTGCACAAACCGGCGTACCACTGGATATCGCCAAAACCATCAGCATCACCGACACCAGCGCCGCCTGCGGAATTGTTCCGGTGGAGGTCGTCTATGAAGACAGCCACGGCCAGCGGCATGTCGCCACGTACAACGTGCTCGGCAATGGCTGCGGTGGCGATTAGCTCAGGTTTGGCCCATAACTGCAGCGGACTCGAATTGCTCAGTCCGCTGCAGCGTTTCCGGAACAGCGATCAACAGCAGCAGGAATGCAGCCGCTGCGATGGTGGCGAGAGTCAGGAATGCCGCGCTGTAACCGGCGGCCTCGACGACGAATCCGGCCAGTCCATTGCTCAGCGCCGCGCCCAGGCCAAACGCTGTGGTCAGCGCGCCGAGGCTGACATTGAAATGCCCGGAGCCGAGGGTCAGATCCTTGACCATCACCGGGAACAGCGCGCCGAACAGCCCAGCGCCGACGCCGTCGAGCAACTGCACGGCGACCAGCCAGTACGAATCATCCGAGAAGGTGTAGAGCAAGCCACGCAGCGGCAGGATCAGAAAACCCGCCAGCAATAACGGTTTGCGCCCCCAGACATCGGCTTTCGCACCGGCCAGCAGCGCCATCGGCACCATCACCAGTTGGGCTGCGACGATGCACGCCGACGTCAGCGGCGTGGCCATGTGCAAGTTGGCTTGCGCGAGTTTCTGGCTCACCAGCGGCAGCATCGCCGCGTTGGCCAAGTGGAACAGCGCGCAGCACAGGGCAAACATCAGCAACGGGCGATTGCTCAGCAGTACCTTGAATCCGGACGGCTGATGGCTTTGATCGCCAGGCTGGAGGCCGCGCGCGACATCGTGATCAATCGCCTCGGCCGAGACGAACAGCACGGCAATCACGCTGGCCAGCGCCATGACCGCCATCAGATAAAACACCGCCACCGGACCGAACAGATACGCAAACAAACCGGCCAACAACGCTGCGCACGCGTTGCCGGCGTGGTTGAACGTCTCGTTGCGACCGGTACGCCGGGTGAATGCTCGCGGGCCGGTGATGCCCAGGGTGATCGCGGAAATCGCCGGGGCGAAAATTGACGCTGCCGCCGCGCTCAAGGCTTGAGTCAATGCCACCAGACTGAATGACGAAATGAACGGCAGCAGCAGACAACTCACCGTGACCAACAGCGCGGCGATGATGACCAGCGCCCGTTTCGCCCGGCTGCTGTCAACCAGCGCACCAGCGGGCGTCTGCGTGACCAGCGCGGCAATGCCGGCGAGGGTCATGACCACGCCGATGCTCGCCGGGTCCCAGTGGTGCACGGCGAGCAAGTAGATGGCGAGGTACGGCCCGAGGCCGTCGCGGACATCGGCGAGAAAGAAATTCAGACTGTCCAGCGAGCGGTTGTTGCGGCGATCGAGATGGCTGATCACGGTGGGCAGTCTCTTGAAAGTGAGGTCTGCGTAAATGTATCAACCTCGGCAAACCTAATGACCGAAGCGGCGGGGGATTAGTTGCAGGACGGCGGAGCAATTGCTGCTCCGCAGATATTCATGCATCAGGCGTTTGCAGTACTTCGATCCATAACGCGCCTTTGCCGGAGGCCGCTTCACCGACACGCTTCAGCGCGCCATCCTTGCTGACCGCGTACGTACCGACCTTGGCGCTTTTCTCGCCCGTCACCAGCAGCCAGCGGCCATCGGGGGAGAAGGCGATATTTCGCGGTTGCTGTTCTTGCACCGGGTAGTTGTCGAGAAACGTCAGTCCTCCCGTTGCCGGATCCACGGCAAATGCCGAAACGCTGCTGCTGGTGCGCTCACTCATCAGCAGCAGTTTTCCATCCGGCGACATGCGCAGGTCGGCAGCCCAGATGCGCGGGGTCGGATCGTCTTTGAGGTCGTTGTTGCGCGCATCACGGACTTCGCCGTGGGCCAGTTGCAAGCGTTCGGGAATGCCGTTGGCCACACCGATCTGCATTAACGCGCCGCTGGCGTCGTCGATTGAAAACGCGGTCACGGTGCCGCTCATTTCACCGACCACGTAAAGGAATTTGCCGTTCGGCGAGAACGCCAGGTGCCGGGGGCCGGTTTTATCCGGGACACTGACCGAGCCGTTGCCGATCGGGCTGAGCTCGCCAGTCTCGGCATCCAGGCGATATTGCAGCACCTTGTCGGTGCCCAGGTTGCCAGCGTAGGCAAAGCGATTGCTCGGCTCGGTGCGAATCGAATGCGCGTGCAGGCCGGTCGGATAACGCAGGATGTCGGCGGAAGGCTGATGATCCTCGCCGATCTTTTGAACGCTGAGGGTATCGGCGCCGTAGGACGCGGCGAGCAGGTAGCGACCTTTTCGATCGGTCGACAAGTAGGCCATGCTCTCTGCCAGCGGAGCTTGGGTGAATTTTGTCAGGCGACCGCTTTGGCGATCGATCCGGTAACCCAGCACCTGAAAAGGTTTGACGCGCAAGGCTGCAAACAGCACCTTGCCATCCGGGGAGAGAGCCATGGGATTGACCTGATCACCGGCCTGAATCTGTTCGACCAGGGTAAGCGCGCCGTTGCTCTGATCAAGGCGATACTGCGAGATCAGACCGTCACCGGGGCTTGAGATGTAGGCATAGGTGGCGGCATTGGCCGTCACGCTCAACGTGGAGGCGAGCGCAGCAATCAAGAGCGTTCTGTTCATCATTTTCAGCCTTATTGTTGTTGTGATCAGTCATCCTATGAGTGATTGACGAAGGCTTCAATGTCTATTTCATGGAGCTGGAACGTCGCCTAGCCTAGTTTTATAGACGCGTATTAGAGGATGTTGATCATCAGAAATGATCGAGCAGCACGGTAATCAGCGAGTTGTGAAACATTTTTACATACTCTCCCGTTAGCGTTGTTGTACGACATCCTACCTAATGTGCGCAGTGCATCAGTTCTCACAAAAACAATAACGGAGATACCCCCTATGACGAGCATGGCTCCACTCGATCATCAGGCCGCTGCAAAACCGCAAAACCTGTTCCTGCGTACGCTGAAACTGCTCGGCCCCGGCATTATCGCCGTGCTGTCGTGGCTCGGTGCGGGCGATCTCATCACGTCTTCAGTGGCCGGTGCGAACTACGGCTACGCGATGATGTGGGTGCTGGCGGTCTCTTTGCTGTTGAGATACCTGATCGTCAACATCATTGCCCGGTTCCAGCTGTGCAATAACCAGGGCATGACCATTCTGCAGGGCTACGCCCAGCTCAACCCGGTGTTTGCCTGGTTCATGCTGGTTTATGCCCTGTTGATGGGGCACTTGATGAACGCCTACATGATCAAGGGGGCAGGGGAGTCGCTGGCGATGCTGTTCAAGATCGATCAGCCATTGCTGTGCTCGGTGGCGGTGGTGCTGGCGGTCTGGATGCTGGTCGGGCGCAACATCTACACGATGATCGAAGGCGTGATGAAGCTGCTGCTGGCGATCATGACCCTGGCGTTCATCGCTTTGGCGGTGATGTCCGGTCCGGATGTCAGCGGCATCATCAAAGGCACCATCGGCTTCAGCATTCCACCGGACGAAGGCGTGCATGGCGCGTTGCTGGTGGCGGTCTCGGTGATCGGCGCGGTTGCCGGCTCGATCGCCAACTTCGTGCACCCCTATGTCATGCGCCAGAAAGGCTGGACCGGGCCGCAGCACAAGCGCATTCAGCGTAACGATCTGCTGTTTGCGGTGTTCGTCGGGATCATCATCAACCTGGCGATCTGGATCGTCGGTGCGGAAATCCTGCGGCCCAACGGCATCGAGGTGAAAACCTTGGGCGATCTGGGCAAGGCGCTGGAAATCTTCTTCGGCCCGATCGGCTGGTACGTGTTCTTCATCGGTGTGTTCGCGACGCTGTTCGCCAGTATTTCAGGCAAGACCACGGCGTTTCCGATGCTGATCACCGATGCCTTCCAGCATGTTCGTCCTGAGCGTCGCGAGAAGTACGGCAAAGAGTTCCATCATGACCCGATGCACAAGTGGTTCATGCTGTTCATCCTGGTCACGCCGCTGATCTGGTCGATGCCGGGCATGCCGGATTTCGTGACTCTGACCATTGGTGTCAGCGCATTGAACATCATTGGTTTGCCGGTGATTTCCCTGGGCTTGCTGATCATGTCCAACCAGAAATCGCTGCTGGACAAGAAGTACCGCAACAACCTGTTTGAAAACATCGCGCTGCTTTTCGCTACCGGGCTGGCGCTCTGGGTAGCGTTTCAGTTGGGCGTTGATCTGTTCACTTGATGACGAAAAGTCGAGGGGGCACACGCCCCCTCGAATGGCCGCTTACAACGGCACATCCATTTCGATCCGGCGCCAGGCCGCTTCGGAAAAGCTGTACACCGAAAACGCGATCAGCCCCAACGCCATCAGCATCAACAGCACGCCGCCTGCCGGCAGATTCTGCAAAGCATCCAGCGCTTCCTTCATGCCGGGTGGATTGGTCGCTTGATAAACCGAGCCGCTGACCACCATCAACACTGCAATCTCGATAAACACCACGCCTCGGGCGATCAAGCCAAAGCGCGACACCGGGCGCACGTAGCGCATCACTTCGTCATCCGCTTCGAAGTACTTCTCGAACGTGGCTTTCCAGCCTTTGATGATGTGGGCGATACCGACACCCAGCGGGATCAGCGCAATCATGTAGATCAACAGGTTCGAGTGCTCGAATGACAGCAGCTGCGCGAGCAGATCCTTCGTCTTGCCATCGCCGGAACCGCCCGAACTCCTGAGGCCACTCACCAACAGGCCCAAGGCAAAGAAGGCCAGCGCCGCGTTGACCAGCCCGCCGGCGAGCAGACCTGCGCGAATGACCAGGCCTTTGAACTCGCTGCCGTGGTGGTCGACATCGCGGATCGCTTGCAGCGCACGCCAGGCGGCGAAGGCCAGCAGGCCGGCGACCACAACACCGATCAGCACGTAGCCGAACGGCTGGCTGAGCAATGCTTCAAGGCTTTTGTGACTGTCTTTCGGTTTGGTGGAGTCGTGCGCCGCCAGCAGCGCGAAGATGCCGATGATCAGATACAGAACGCCGCGCGCGGCGTATCCGCCTCGGGCAAGCAGGACAAGCGTGTGTTGAGTGGACATGGGTTTTACTTCCAGGGAATCGATGTGAAGCAGACCCGTGGACGGGGCAGGGGTTCGATAAATGCGTCGCCGATGGGCGACGCGCGCCTTATCAGCCTGCCATGCAGCGCTTGCCTCGCTTCGGCGTCATAACGGCGTGGTCAGCGAAAATGGAATGCGCAGCTCTTCGACCGGCCCTGAATCCCGGCCACACATTTCGTCGTGCACGCATTGTTGCACCAGTACGCAGGGAAACGCCGGGACGGTTTGCAGCAAGTCGCGCAGGTGGGTGATCGAACGCAGGTGCATTGGCTTGGCCGCGTCATCGAGCAAGGTGAACTGCCCTTGATCCACGCGAATCCGCGCCAGATAAAAACCACCTTCGAGTGACAGCAGCTCCAGTTCGCGAACTTCACTGTTGGCCGCACGTTCGGTGAGGGTTTGCAGATTCATGCTTCACTCCTTGCCTACCAGGGCAGGCGTTCTCCATCGTAGGCGAAGAAATGGCCGCTATCGGCCGGCGTCAGCGTGTCAATCAGACTCAGTAATTGCGCAGCGGCAATGTCTGCCGGGCGGGCGCTTGAGGCTCCGCGAAAAGGTTGCGACAACGGCGAGACCACCGTGCCTGGGTGCAGGCTGAGCAAGCGACTCTGCGGGCGCGTGCGCGAAAGCTCGATGGCGGCGGTCTTGATCAACATGTTCAGCGCAGCCTTGGAGGCGCGATAGGCGTACCAGCCGCCCAAACGGTTGTCGCCGATGCTGCCGACTTTTGCCGAAAGCATCGCCATCGCGCCTTGAGGCGCAAGCAATGGCAGAAAGTCGCGCAGCAGCAACGCCGGCCCCAGCGTGTTGACCTGGAATACGGCCTGCAGCGACTCGGCTTCGATTGCGCTGTAGCTTTTTTCCGGCTTGACTTGGTCGCGATGGAGCAGGCCGGCCGCGTGAATGATCAGGTGATAGGGCGCTTCGCCTGCCAGTTCGGCGGCGGCGCTGGCGATCGTTTCGGGCTGCTCGAGGTCGAGCTTCGGCACAGTCTGGCGTCCCAGCGCACGGACGGTGGCGCAGCGTGGATCCTGTTTCAAATGTTGGCAAAACGCCGTGCCGAGGGCGCCATTGGCGCCGATCACCAGAGCGCGATAACCGTCGCCGAACGAGGCCAGGGTCAACCCACTGCTCATGGGTTCGCCCCAGCGTTCTGGCGCCGGAAGAACACCGTCACCTGACCGACTTCGAAACCCCACTTGGACATACGGGTGCGGTTGATCAACGTGTCTTCGTCGACCAGGTACATCCAGTCGTCCATGCTCATCTCGTAGGTCGAGTCGTCGACTGGCAGGTTCAGGCGATAACGCCAGTGGAAGGTGTTGCCTGCGATCTGGCCCTGCGCAACCCCGACCACATCGTGCGCGCGACCGCTCCACTGACCATTGCCCCCGGGAGTGAGGGTCCAGACCCGACGCTCACGGGTGCCGTCGCTGTAAAGAAAACGCTCGTCGAGGATCAGGTTTTCACCTTCACGACGGCTGGCAATATCGACCTCAAACCGCTTGACCACTTCGCCGTTGCGCTTTTGAAACATCCCCCAGGCCTTGACGGGCTGACTGAAAAACTGCTCCAGATTCAGTGCCGGTTGCTGATCCGCGTAACGAGCAACATCGACACTGCCGCAGCTTGCGATGCTGAGCGCCAGTCCTAACAGCAGGAGAAATCGGGTCATCTTCGAACTCCTTGAGCTTGTACAGTTAACAGGCTGTGTATAGGGCTAACGCCGACCGATGAGCTGGAGAAATTCCTGCCGCGTCGTCGAGCTGTCGCGAAAGGCACCGAGCATGACCGAGGAGGTCATGATCGAATTCTGCTTCTCGACGCCGCGCATCATCATGCACATGTGCCTGGCTTCAATAACCACCGCGACGCCGGCGGCATCGGTGATCTGCTGGATCGCCTGAGCAATCTGCCGAGTAAGGTTTTCCTGGATCTGCAGACGCCGCGCGAACATGTCGACCACCCGCGCGACCTTCGACAGCCCCAACACCCGGCCAGTAGGGATATACGCCACATGCGCCTTGCCAATAAACGGCAGCATGTGATGCTCACACAGCGAATAAAGCTCGATATCGCTGACGATCACCATCTCATCGCTCTGCGACTCGAACAGCGCACCGTTGGTGACGTCTTCCAGGCTCATCGCGTAACCGTTGCACAGGTATTGCATCGCCTTGGCGGCGCGCTGGGGCGTGTCCAGCAAACCCTCGCGTTCCGGGTTTTCACCGACGCCAACGAGGATTTCACGGTAATGGCTGGCTAGTAGTGGGCTCATTCGGGTTACTCGTGGCGGTGCGGGTTAGGGACACAGTCGGGTGAAAAGGTTGTACGCATACAGGTTGGCTGTATAGGTTTTATTGAAGATAGGCTGAAAAGGATCAACTGACAACGCATCGGTGGTTTTTTTGTGCGGGTTTGGGATTGCAGGCAGGAAAAAGCTGGGGCCAGGTTTGGTGAGTGGTTTGCTTGGGCCAGATGTATGAGCGTCTCAGCTGATAGCTGCCAGTGGCGAACGGCAGCTATCGACCAAAAGCGGACGCCCAACGCACTTTTTTCAACCCAAAGCGGTCATCATCATGTTCAAGTATTATTGTGCCGATGCTCGGACTGTTCAGAGGTAGGTTGATGCATGGCCAGAAGCGTTAGGCTTCAACAGAAACTTCATTCAAAGTATCTCGTTGAGGTAGCAGGAGAGGTGGTGCTTGATGACTGCCTTGTTGAAAAGCTATGGGCGCTCAACAGAGGTGACAGGTTTGAGTTGAATTCACACTCCTTCGGTTTTGGACCCGTTCAAAAATACCGCTTGGAATACGTGATAACGAGAGGCCCCATTCCTGGGCATTGGCTCTACAAAGAATTTGACCCAAAGGAACTGACATTATTTTTTACGGCAAAAGACTTTGCCGGCATTTGCCATGGCTGGACCTTGTTTGACGAGTGACCATTCACGGTTCGCTGCGTGGGAGGCAGCTTCCGGCCAAAAACAGTCATTCAGGTATGCCGATAAAACCATAATCGGCCATACGTAGATGGATGTAGATTTATTGCCTCAACGAGCTTGCAAGAGCGAGCCAACCAGCGAGCCTTTGACCTATCGAGTACTCGACACGCTAGCTTGTCTAGACGGGTTTTAAGGTTGCCAGAGTTCTTGGGTTGCCATAATCGGATGCACGAGAATCGGCCACGCGAGTGATGAACTCACGTACCCATTTGAAGCCGGCGTGCCCATTCGACCGCTCATGCCAGAACAAGCCAATCGCAAAACCTTCCACCGGCAAGGGAGGGGCTACGCACAGCAGTTGCTCGCTGCGACCGTCTACAAGACGACTTGGAACCAGGGCCACACAATCCGACTGCGCGACCAACTCCGGTACTGGAAGGAATGACGACGCTGAATGAACGACGTTACGCCGCAGCCCGCGCGCTACCAAGGCGTGATCCACCGAGGTAGAGAAGCCTCCGCCGCGCAGTGACACCACGACATGTTCCAGCTGCGCGAACTCATCCACGGTCAGGTCCGCGCGCAGGCTTGGATGCCCACGACGCCCGATCAGTAAGTAACTCTCATCATAGAGGTGTTGCGAGTGCAGTGCGGGCGGAACCCCGTTCATGTTTATCACGGCCAGATCCACCTCGCCGCGGGTCATCTGCAGCTCCAGCTGTGGTACGTCCAGGATGCGCAGTGCGATGCGAACACCCGGCGCTTCGCGTCGCATGGCGACAACGAGATGTTTGATCAAAACCGCCTGCACGTAATCCGTGCAGGCGATTGATACCGTCAGGCTCGCCGTCGCGGGCTCGAAATTCAGATGAGTAGTGACCGTCGCCCTTACCTGGTCAAGTGCCTGGCGAAGCGGCACGAGCAGCTCCAAGGCTTTGACGGTGGGCGTCATTCCACGCTGCGCGGGGATCAGAAGAGGGTCGTTGAAGACGTCGCGGAGACGGCTCAACTGAGCGCTGACTGCTGGCTGGCTCAAATGCAGACGAGCGGCGGCCCGGGTCACGTTCTGCTCAATGAGAAGGGCCTCCAACGTCACAAGCAGATTTAGATCAAGGCGTCTGGTATCCATCGATCTTATGTTAGCAGCAAACTTTTGCGATTTCACAGATGGCCCGAGCCCCGCGACACTCCTTCGAAATCACAGCGGAGCCGTCCTTCATGTCGAAAAAAGTACTGATCATCTATGCCCATCCCGAGCCTTCGTCGCTAACGCGGCAACTGGTGGATGTGTCTGTTGAATGCTTGACTGCGCAAGGACACGAGGTCCTGCAATCCGATCTATACGCCATGGGCTGGAAAGCGATATTCGACGAGCACGACTTTCCTCAGCGGGCCAACCCTCAGCGGCTTTCGTTCGGAGCAGAGTCCGCCCACGCCTATCGTCATCGCAGCCAAAGCTCTGACGTGGCGGCGGAGCAAGACAAGGTTCTAGCGGCAGACGTTGTCATCTTCCAGTTTCCGCTTTGGTGGTACGGCATGCCGGCCATCATGAAGGGATGGATAGATCGCGTCTGGGCAGCCGGACTCGCCCACGGCTACAAGGACGCTGGCAACGCCTACCGCTATGGTGACGGCGCTTTCAAAGGCAAGCGGGCCATGTTGTCAGTCGCTGTCGGCGGCCCCGCAGATGACTATTCGCCGCGCGGCATCAACGGACCACTCGAGCAATTGCTATTTCCGATCACGCACGGCTCGCTCTACTTTCCTGGGTTCGATGTGCTGCCGACGTTCGCCATATACGGCACTGGCAACTTGACCGCCGCAGATGCCGTCGCAGCCAAAGAGGCTTGGCGCACCCGACTCGAGGATTTGTTCACAGATGCGCCAATACCCTTCCGGCCCCAAAACGGTGGGGACTACACTCCCCGCAATGAGCTTAAACCGCATGTGGCCGTGGGCCAGAGCGGCATAATGGCGCACGTCGCGTATGGTGAAACAACCCAGCGCAAGCAGCTGAAAACGGAGGAGGTGTCATGAAAACCTTCGTGATTCTGACTCGCCGTGCTGATGGAGCGGCAGAAGACTTCAAGCGGCTGGCGAAACCGGAGGTAGTGCACGTTTGGCAAGGCTTCGCTGGCGGTATCGTGCGCGCAGTTCATGGGCTGGCCGATGGTCCCGGTGCCGCGTTTGAACTGGAATCCGCCACCTTCGAAGAGGCGCGTGATTACATCGAGGCGCTGCCTTACGTCAAAGGGAATCTGCTACACGTGCAGTACTGCGCGCTCAAGCCCTTCTCTGATTACGCGAGACTCGTTTCCTCCTGATGAGCGATCAGCGCAGATCAACACCTGTTTGCACGGCGCTGCATGCTGTAGCCAGATTTTACGCGCAGCATGCAGCGTCAGGCCGGCACTCGTTTGATGCGAAGAGGGCTGGCACTGGCGGCTTGTGCCGTTTCCGGCCTGTTGCGAAGGCCTGTAATTGACTCATAGCTACGCTTTGACTCCCGCAGCCTGACTGATTGCAGGTCAAAATTTTACGGAGAATTTACGCACTCTTTATTGAGGGCATCCGATACTGCGCGGCGCTAATTTGGAACGCTATCGTGATGTCTCTCGCAGCAATTCGGCTTATCGGCTTCATCTTGGGTATTTTTTTGATCACCCTAGCGGTAAGCATGGCTATACCCATGATGACGCTGGTGGTCTATGAGCATAGCGACGATCTGTCGGCCTTTCTCTGGTCGAGTCTGATTACCTTCATCTGTGGTCTGCTGTTGATCATGCGAGGGCGTCCGGAGACTGGCAATCTTCGGCCCAGGGACATGTACCTGCTGACTACCGCGAGCTGGGTTGTTGTGTGCGCCTTCGCAGCGTTACCCATGGTTTTCATCAGCGATATCAGCTACACCGATGCGTTCTTTGAAACGATGTCGGGCATCACAACCACTGGCTCGACGGTACTCACCGGTCTGGATAGCGCCTCTCCCGGCTTGTTGATCTGGCGTTCCATGCTGCACTGGCTAGGCGGCATCGGTTTTATCGGCATGGCTGTCGCGATTCTTCCGCTCTTGCGAGTCGGCGGCATGCGTCTTTTCCAGACAGAGTCCTCGGACTGGTCGGAGAAAGTGACACCACGTTCTCATGTCGCAGCCAAGTACATTCTTTTGCTCTATCTGGGCCTGACGGGTATCGGCACTTTGGCGCTCTGGCTCGCAGGAATGACCCCATTCGAAGCGATCAACCACGCAATGTCGTTGATCTCTACCGGCGGGTTCTCGACGTCGGACTCCTCCCTCGGGCACTGGGAGCAGCCAGCAATTCACTGGGTGGCGGTAGTCATCATGATCCTGGGCAGCCTGCCATTCACCTTGTACGTCGCAACCTGTCGCGGCAATCGGCGTGCGCTGATCAGGGACCACCAGGTACGCGGGTTTATTGGATTCCTGCTCGTCACATCGTTGGCGGTAGGTACCTGGCTGTATTTGCACAGCGACTACGGATGGTGGGATGCGTTTCGTATCGTGGCGGTCAATGTGACCTCGGTCGTCACGACCACCGGAATTGCAGTTGGCGACTACACCTTGTGGGGCAGCTTCGCTGTTTTGCTGTTTTTCTATCTGACCTTCGTCGGAGGCTGTTCCGGCTCAACGGCAGGCGGGCTGAAAATCTTCCGTTTTCAGGTGGCTGCCGCGCTTCTGGTCAGCAGCTTGAAGCAGTTGATCCACCCTCGAGCCGTGATTCAGAAAAAATACAACGGCCATCCCATCGACGAGGAAATCGTCCGCTCGCTCCTGACCTTCTCGTTTTTTTTCACCATCACGATTGCCGCCATCGCTTTGGGCCTGGCTCTGATCGGGCTTGATTGGATTACCGCCCTGAGCGGTGCCGCTACGGCGGTGTGTAACGTCGGCCCCGGCCTGGGCACCATTATTGGACCGGCAGGTAATTTCTCGTCACTGCCAGATGCGGCCAAATGGCTACTCACCGTTGGCATGCTGCTAGGCCGGTTGGAAATCCTGACGGTGTTGGTGCTCGTGACCCCGGTTTTCTGGAGATATTGAGCCAGGCAGTCGTTGGCAGAGACGCCGATCGTTGCCTGTTTCGGTGAATAGCACGGCAGTCATGGTTTTACCGCGTGATGATCGTCAGTACGGGGAGCGTCCATCGGTTTCTTCTCCGGTACTGTAAAACTCACTGTCGTACTGGTGATGATCTGGTGCGTCGGATCGGCCACTTCCAAGAGAACCTTGTGAGGACCGGGCGTTAGCCCGACCAGGATAATCGGGTCTTCACTGGTGTGCGCCCACGTACCTTTCCAGTCATCGACGGTCACGTGAAGGTGACCTAAGCGTGGTGATACCTGCGCAGCCACCTTGCCAAAAACCGGCATGATCCTGGCGTGCTCTGTTCGAAACTGGATGATGACCACTCCACGGGCGAGCGGCTCGGCAAGCGGCGGGTAGGCAATGAGTCTCGGCGCACTCTCGGATGCCAAGGGCAGTATCGCCGGTGGAGAATCGCTGTCTGCTGCCCCTTGTCCAAGTACGGATGTGCAAAAGCAGACACCCAAAGCCAGGGCCAATAGACTTCCGGGAGCGAGGGACATGATCTGTTTCTCCGCGTGATTTCATTCAAGCGTAGATCAACCTGGGTATTGCCCGTAGTTAACGGTGCCCGCGGTAACGCGGGCACCGTTTTCCGTGTGGGGAAAAACGCTGACCCGCCTGCTTACCAGTTGTAGCTCAGCTTGGCGGTAATCTCGCGGCCCGGGTTGTAGAAGTTCGCGGTGCCGGAGCCGACCACGTGCTGCTCGTCCAGCAGGTTGCTGACGTTCACCGCCAGGTCGGTGCCCTTGGCAATCTTGTAGTTGAACGCGGCGTCGAACAGGGTAGTGCCATCGCTTTTGCCGGAGTTGGCTGCATCGAAGTAATAAGCGCCGACGTAGCGCGCACCCAGGCCCACGCTGACATCGGTGGCGGGTACGTCGTAGTAACTCCAGAGCGAAGCGGAATGCTTGGGTGCCGTGGCGAACTCGTTGCCCTTCAGGGAACTGCCGTCATACAACGAACCGCGCAGTACCTCGGACTCCATATAGGAATAGCCACCGATCAGGCTGAGGTTCTGCGTTACCTGCGCCTTGGCCTCCAGGTCGAGGCCACGCGCCCGCGATTCGCCAACCGTCTGCTGCTCGATGATGCCGCTCGGCAGCACCACGGCGATGGTGACGTTTTCCTGGGTCAGGTCATACACCGCGGCGGAGAACAGTGCGTCCATCCCCATCGGCGCATACTTCACGCCCACTTCGTACTGCCTGCCTGTCTGCGGTGTTACGCCAACCTGCGGCGGCGAGACGGATTCGACCATGCTCACGTAGGTTGATACTTCATCGTTGACGATATAGGTCAACGCACCTCGGTAGGAGGTTTCGGAGAAGTTGTCTTTCTCAGTGGATTGCAAGCCTTTGCTGGTCAGGTCCATCGAGTCGTTGCGCACGCCTCCGGTGACGATGAAACGCTCGTAGAACGACAGGTTCTGCTGAAGGAAGACGGCCTTGGTGGTCGCGTCTCGCTTGTTGACGGCATACGGCGCGATTGAGCGTGGAACGCCAGTAAACACAGGGTTGGCAATATCGATTGGTGTTGTCAGGGCGTAGACCGAGCTTTCCTTGGTGGTCGAATCGAGATACTCCACACCCACCAGGCTACTGCTGTCGATGTTCTCGAAGCGGGCATCGTATTGCAGCATCAGATTGCCGTTGAACTGGTCAGCTTCGGTGTCGGTGCCAAACAGGTATCGATCGACGGTGGTACCGACACGTGCGGCGCTGTCGCTGAGGTACACGTAGCCGAAATCATCGGTCAACTTGCTGTAGCGCAGATTGCTGCGCAGCACGAAACCGTTGTCGAAATCATGGGTGACATTACCGCTGAGGCTGGTGCGCTCGACATCGTGGAAGTTGTAGCTGGGCTCGCCATAAAACTTGCTGCGGTCGTATTCCCGATCCAGTGGATAGCCGCCGCTGTTGGGCGAACTCTCGGTTTTCAGGTAGTCCAGAATCATCGTGGCGGACGTGTAATCCGTCGGTGCCCAGGTGAGGCCACCCATAAACAATTGGTTGTCGTCCTGCGAGTGATCGTACTCGCGATCGCTGTTCTGGCCTTTGGCAGTAAAGCGGCCGGCCAGGGTTTTTTCGTCGTTCAGCGCATCGCCGACATCGATGCCTGTCTCGACATGGTCAAACGAACCGTAGGTCACATAGCCTTGGCCAAACTTCTCGAAGCGCGGCTGTTTGGTCACGAAATTTACCGAACCGCCCGGGTCCGCAGGGCCAAACAGGGTGGAGTTGGCGCCACGCAGAATCTCGATGCGCTCATAGGCGAATGGGTCTTCGCGTACGCCGCGCATTGAGCTGAGGGTCAAGCCGTCACGGTAGGTGGTGGCCTGGAAGCCGCGGATCTGGAAATAGTCGTTGCGATCATCCGTACCATAGAAGTCGCTGACCACGCCCGGCGTGTATTGCAGCGCTTCTTCCGTGGTGCTGACGCTGCGTTGCTGCATTTCCTTGTTGGTCACCACCGACACCGATGCCGGTGTATTGAGAATGCTGGTGGCCACCTTGCCGCCCACCCAGAGCTCCTTGGCAACCACCGAGTTGGCGTCGTCGTCGGCACTGACCCGAACCTTGGCATTGATGATGAGCGGGGCGAGGCGGTAGTCCTCAACAGCCGTTGCGTCGAGTTCCAGCGGGCCGGCGGTTTTTGCTTGAGGGGTCAGCAGGTAAGCATTTGGGCCTTGCTGTTCGACCTGCAATTCGCTGCCCTGGAGCAGGGATGACAGCGCTGCCGATGTATCGAGCGTGCCATTCACGCCAGCCGTGGTACGGTTCGCCACACTCGAGGCGTCGAAGGAAAGGCTGATGCCAGCCTCGCGCGCAAAGCGGTCAAGCGCTGGCGCCAGTGGCCCGGGGGCGATATTCCACTGTTTGACTTGAGTGCTGTGATCAGCGCCCGAGGTTTGCGCCAGCGATGGCAATGCGTAGCTGCTCACGATCAAACCCAGGATCGCACCGTGCATGGCACGACTTAGTGGATGGCGCTGTGAAACCGGGGACGAACTCATTTTCTCGCTCCAAGAAAGGACATCGGCAGACTGGCCTGTATTCCGGCCTTCCTTAGAGGTCGAACGAGAATGAGAAACCACCTCATTATTTTTCAGATAGCGAAAAAATATTCGGGTGGAGTCAGGTGGCAGCGGTTACGGTGACCCAATAACGGGTTCGGTAATCAATGTGCAGGCGCAGTGACTGCGCGATCAATGCCAGGACCCGATCGTTGTCGGCGAGCTGGAAGGTGCCGGAAACGCGTCGATCAGCGACCTCTTCGGCGCAGCGCAAGACTCCTGGGCGATAACGCGACAACTCTGCGATGAAGTCACCGAGGCGCATATGGTTCGCACTGATCACACCGTCACCCCAACCCCATAGATCAAGGCCGTTGTCCCTGAACGTTCGGGTGCCGCTTGGGGTGAACAGCAGTTGGTTTCTTGCCAGGACGTTGCGGCTCGCAGGCGTTTTACTGGCGCCGGGGAACACCGTGACTGATCCTTCCTGGGCCGCGACCAGAGTGCCGTCGTCACGCTCGCGGACCAGAAAGCGCGAGCTGTGGGCTCGCATGATCCCGTCGCGTGATTGCACCCACAACGGTCGCGCTTGCGGGGAGTATTGATCCGCACCGACATTCACGATGATTTCACCACGGCGCAGGATGATCAGGCGCCGCTGGGCGTCGAAATCGCTGTCGACGGCGCTATCGCTATTGAGCTGGATAAGGCTGCCATCATCGAGTTCGAAACGTCGTTGCTCGCCGGTGCTGCTGCGCTGCTGTGCAAGCATGGAGGGCAGGGGAGTGTAGTCGCGGCCGAGCCAGGCTGCCGTGCCAACCGTTGCCAATACGCCCAGTAGCTTCAGGCTTTCCCGTCGGCGCATTCCATGCTGGGCGCCCTTAAGGGTTTGTCGAGCCAGTTGAGGCGGCACGCCTTCGAATTCATCGCCAAGCGTTTCCACACGCTGCCACGCCAACCCATGCTCCGGGCGCTGCTGCAGCCAGTGCTCGAAAGTGCGCTGTGTCTGTTCATCGGCTTGATTGAAGCGAAGGCGCACCAGCCATTGGATCGCCTGCTCGACAATGGCCGGATCCAGCGCCTCGGGCTCAGGCCTCGACATAACGCAAGCGATAGCAGTGTTGCAGGGCCGTGGCCAGGTCGCGCTCCACCGTCGCGCGGGAAACACCGAGCTTTTCGGCGATTTGTGCGCAGGTCAGACCGTCGAGTCGGGCAAATAAAAACGCCTGGCGTACTCTTGGTTTAAGCGAGTCAAGCAGACGGTCTATGCGCTCGAGCGCATCGAGAATCATCAGCCGGCTTTCTTCCGAGGGAACCTCGTGTTGCGGCAGCAAGGTGATGCTTTCCAGGTAGGCACGTTCGAGTTCGCGACGACGATATTGATCAATCATCAGACCGCGGGCAATGCTGCTCAAATAGGCGCGTGGCTCGCGCAGGGCGCCGGACTGATGGCGGTGTTTGAGCACACGCACAAAGGTGTCCTGCGCCAGATCTGCGGCGTTGTCGCGACAGCCGATGCGCCGAATCAGCCAGCCCTGTAACCACGAAAAGTGGGTGCGATAGAGCAGCCCTGGATCTGCAGTACCTAGTGTTTCGTCGCTACGCATCGGCATCCCGGGACATACATGATTGATAATGAATCGCATTCTACTCAGGCGTTGGGCCATCAGGCAAATACGTCGTGCTTAGCGTCCGCTCTGGGCGAACTGGCGCCACGATTTACTTGGAGAATTGGCCCGTTAGCAGGCTTTTGCCAAGGACCGCTCTTGGCCGATAGTGGCCGCTCACAGGCGTCCGCCTTCGGGCAATGGCTGCCTTTCGTAACTGGCTGAAATCGACCGAAAGCGAGTTATCGGGAGGCAGCCCTAAGCAGCCGTCAGTTGACTTACATGGCCAGCTCACTTTCCTTGATATTTGCGATAGGGCCTAGAATCGACGCGTCAAACGCTGCCAGAGGGCGGCGATCGGCAAGGCGGTTGGGGTAGTCTGGGTTCGCCAGTGCTGCCTTTCCGATAGCCAGTATATCTGCCCCGTCGGCCCGTACGGCGTCGAAGTGTTCCTCGTCGTGCAGGCCGCCGTTTGCGATCAACACGACCCCGGGCGCATGACGACGTGCCAACGCAACCAGGCTTTCTGAGCTGCAGGGAAAAGCAGGTTGCCACGCCTCGTATTCGGTCACATGGATGTAGTCGACCCCGGCGTCCTTGAGGGAGCCAAAAATGACTTCGGCATCGTGTTCGCCGTTCGACCATTTGTGCCCGAAATCATTGACCTTGCCTTGAGAGATACGAACGCCAACGGGAAAAGCCCCCACGGTTTCCCGGACGGTTTTGATTACTTCCAGAATTAACCCGATGCGTTGTTGCGTGTTGCCACCCCAGCGGTCATTGCGGTGATTGGTGTAATCGGTGAGGAATTGGTCAAGCAAGTAACCATTCGCTCCATGTATCTCGACACCATCGAAGCCCGCGTCCAGAACTGACCGCTTCGCAGTCTGAGCGAAGCCAGCAATGGCATCAGCGATGTTTTCGTCCGTCATCGCGGTGGGCACCGGGTACTTGCCTTCTCCATAGTAGAACCGCATCTGCTCGCCTTTTGGGCGAATCGCCGAGGGCGCGGCGGTACATTGGTTGAAGCGGTTCCCTTGGCTCAATGCCCCTGCATGCATGATTTGCGCGAAAATCGCAGTTTCCTCAACGTGCACTCGGTCTGTGACCGCGCGCCATGCGAGAGTTTGTTCCGTGTCCGTCAAGCCTGGCTGGAAGGGGTAGCCTTGAGAAAAAAACTGGTCGGTGTAGATCCCTTCGGTAATGACTAATCCAAACCCGCCTTTGGCGAAGCGTTCGTAATAGCGCGCCATTGTGTCGGTCACTACGCCGGTTTGCGTGGCGCTGACGCGAGTCATGGGGGCGACCGCCAAGCGATTGCGGAGGGTGAAATTCTTGATATCGTATGGCGTTAAAATCGATGGGGACGAGTGGTTCATGGCTGCACCTCGTTTCTAAGCGTACCAAGGCGTAATTGCCTGCTGTGATAGATAGTACGGAGGGGTTGGGGCTCGACCAAGCCGACTTTGTGTGAAGCCGGTATAACGGAAAAGGATGCAATCATGCTGACTACTGACCTGCGCATATTTCTTGCTGTCGCGGCTGCGCGCAGCCTGTCGGATGCGGCGCGCAGACTCGATGTAATGCCCATGCAGGTGTCACGGCGTATTACTGCGCTCGAGCGGGAATTGGGGGTGCGGCTGTTTCAACGCACTACCAGAGCAGTGTCGCTCACTGCCGAGGGCGAAGCATTCCTTCCCTATGCGCATACCATGATCGAGGCAGAGGAGAGTGCGATTGGGGAGTTACAGCCTTCGTCGAGCCGGGTGACAGGATTGTTGCGGATGACGGCACCTAGTGTTTTTGGACAATCCGTTGTCTTGCCCATGCTGCCGAAACTGTTGCAACGATACCCTGATCTACAGGTGGAGCTCGATGTTTCCGATACAGTAGTCGATCTGGTGGGGCGGGGATTTGACCTCGCGCTGCGCGTGGCGCCTCTGGCCGATTCCGAACTGGTTGCCAGGCGTATCGCACCCAATCCACGCGTTCTCTGTGCGGCCCCTCACTATCTGCGACAGCACGGCACGCCCTGCACCGTAGCGGAGCTTGATCAGCACTCGTGCATTGTTCTTCAGGCTGTACCGAAATGGCCTTTTGTGGTGAACGGCGAGATCGTTCGGCGGCGGGTACAGGGGCGGGTGATGATTAGTAACGTTGGCGCCGTACGCGATGCTGCAATCGAAGGCCTGGGCATTGCGATGCTCGCATACTGGGACGTCTTGCCCCAATTACGAGAAGGTTCTCTGAAGGAAATCCAGTTGACTGACGGGAGCATGGAACAGTTGTCTGTCTGGGCCGTCACCCCGACCCGCCAGTATGTTCCCGCTAGAGTGAAAGTTTTCCTGCAGACGCTCGAAGCTGAAATGACTTCGCGGCTTCAGGGCATCTAACCGTATCTTGAATGTCCGCTTGTGGCCGAAAGCGGTTATTGCTGTGTGGCAACAAACGGCCAAAGGCAGACGGTTTTGGCCGTTTGCGTTCTGAAAGGATTACAAGAGGCTATGCACCCACAAACTCGATGACCGTCTTGCCCTTGCCGCGGCCTTCAGCGACTTGGCGAAATGCCTCATTGACGTCTTGCGGCGCAAAGTGCTGTTGGTCCACGCGGATCGTCAGTTGACCCGCATTGGCCAGCGCAGCGGCCTCGCGCAGGATAGCGCCGTGATGTTCGCGTCCTTTGCCGGTGAGCAGTGGCGCCAGGGTGAAGACGCCCGAGTAGGTGGCACTTTTGAACGATAACGGTGCCAGGCTGTGCTGGCCCCAACCCAGGCAGCTCAGCACGTGCCCGGTATAGGCTTTGATGGCTTTGAATGATGCATCCAGCGTGCTGCCGCCGACGGTGTCGTAGACAATGTCGAACCCTTCGCCGGCGGTGTAGTGCTCGACATAATCCTCAACGCTCTGTGCCTGATAGTCGATCGCTGTAGCCCCCAGCGAGCGTATGAAGTCGAGACTGCCCGCCGAACCGGTGGCGTAGACATCGGCACCGCGTGCCTTGGCCAGTTGCACGGCCACTTGGCCGACCCCACCCGCGCCCCCATGAATCAGGACACGCTGACCGGAGCGGACATTGGCGTGATCGACCAAACCTTCCCACGCGGTGATGAATACCAAAGGCAATGCAGCCGCCTCACGCATGCTGAGGGTGTGTGGCTTGACCGCGATCAGGCGGGCATCCACGGCAATGTACTCGGCCATGGTGCCTTGGGCACCGCCGATCCCGCCGGGCATGCCGAAGACTTCCTGACCCGGGGTGAACCCCTCGACCGCTTCGCCCGTTTCGATCACCGTACCGGCAAGATCAAGGCCGAGCACGGCCGGCAGCGTTTGGCGGGCGTGAGCCCCTGCGCCGGCGGCAATTTTGGTATCGAGCGGATTGACCCCTGCGGCGTGAACCTTGACCAGTACTTGCCCCTTACCGGGAACAGGGCGATCGATGTGACGGATGGCCAGAGGGGATTGAGCGGACTCGGCGATGGCGGCAAGCATGGAATGTTTCATGGCGGGAACCTGTGTTGGGATGGACGCTTACAGATTGCCGCGCTTTAATCATTCCGATAAGAAACCCAATTTGCATATGACTTATTCCCCAAAGAGAACCAATCGTCGATGGATCTGTTCGACAGCATGCATGTCTTTGTCCGCGTCGTGGAGCGCGGGTCTTTCTCGGCGGTCGCCCGTGAACTGAACATGGGGCAGCCGGCGGTGAGTAAACAAGTGCGCGCGCTGGAGCAGTACCTGGGTGGGCCATTGTTCGCACGCAGCACTCGGCACCTGGCCCTGACCGACCAAGGTCAACGCTTCTACGACCACTGCCAGGAAATTCTCGGCCACGTCGAAACTGCCACGCGAAGCTTCACCAGTGGCCAGGAGCAGATTGCCGGCCCTTTACGAGTCGCCGCCCCGGTCAGCTATGGAAGGTTATGCATCGCACCGCTCATAGGGATTTTCCTGCAACGCCATCCTGATGTGCGGATTGACCTGCGGCTGAGTGACCACAATGAAGACCTGCTCAAGGAAAACATCGATCTGGCGATCCGCATTGGTGTAGTGAAGAGCGAGGGATTGGTGGCACTGCCACTGGGCAATAGCCCACGGCGTGTCTATGCGGCGCCCGGTTATCTGGATCTACACGGCGTGCCACGTGAGCCCAGCGAACTGTCAGGACACAACTGCATCGGCTTCACGTTGCTGGAGCATTACGACCGTTGGCACTTTACGCACCTCGGCCAAGCGTTCGATGTAGGTATCCAGGGCAACGTCACCAGCAACAGCAGCGAGGCCATCCGCGAAATGGTGCTCTCCGGGCTGGGTATTTCCCTCTCACCGCAATGGCTGTTCACAGCTGACGTCGAGCAGGGCAGGGTGAGTACCGTACTCGACAACTATCAGACCAGCGCGCTGCCTGTCAGCGCCGTACTCAGCCGCGAGCGACGACGTTCAGCGCGGACGATGGCGTTCGTCGATTTTCTACGCGAGCAATTGTTGTAGCAGCGCCTTGTGATACGCCGTCCGCTGCTTTCTTCTCCGGGAACCTGAAACTATCTGATGACAGTCCCAAGTCGATTACTGGCGTATTTTTCCATCTACCAGACATTTGATACGGCCGAGTATTGGCACGGCAGCACGTGCCGGGGAGATCAGCTCATGAGCGTACGCCTGTGGCCTGCTGCAACCGCCGCACCGCGTCCCGGGCCTGGGCGCCGAGTTCGGCCAGGTCGAAGTCAGGCAACTGGTCGTCGTGTACGGTCAACCGGCCACCGACCAGCAAGGCGCGCAACGTCGGGCGTCCTCCGCCCACCACCGGCCCGATCGCCGGGTCATGCAGGCCGAAGTATCGCGGCTGGTCCAGGCGGTAGATCGCCAGGTCGGCCGCCATGCCCACTTGCACGCTGCCCACGGCGTCCAGCCCCAGTACCCGAGCCCCGCCAGACGTACCCCAGCGCACCACGTCTTCCACCGTGGCCGCGCTGGCACCGCCTTCCTCGTCACCGCCGGCATAACGCGGGCGGGCCTGTTCGCCAAGTCTGGCCCGTTGCATCAGCCAGGCGGCGTGGGTTTCGCTGATCATGTCGCAGGCCTCGTTGGAGGCGGCGCCATCCACGCCAATCGACACCGGCATTCCCGCAGCCTCCATGGCCACCACATTGGCAATGCCACTGCCCAGGCGGCCATTGCTTTGCGGGCAATGGGCAATGCCCGTACCGCTGGCCCCGAGCATGCGGATTTCCTCGGCGTCGAGTTTCACCAAATGCGCGAACCACACGTCCGGCCCCAGCCACTCGTGCTCGGCACAGAACGCCACTGGCGACATGCCGTGGCGTTGCTGCACCTCATTTTGATATTCGACGGTTTCGCTCAGATGGCTGTGCAGGCGAATTCCCAGTCGGCGGGCGACTTGGGCGGTTTCGCGCAGGTGTTCGGCAGGCATGGAGTAGGGCGGGCTGGTGGGCGCCATCACCACCCGCCGCCAGGCATCGGCGGCCGGGTCGTGGTAGCGCCGCACCAGACGCTCGACGTCGTCCAGGTATTGCTCCAGGGTCTCCGGCCCGGCCACGGACTTGCCTTCGGCTTGCCGTGCTTGCGTGGCGCCGCCACGGCAGAGGACAAACCGTAGCCCCAGCCGTTCGGCTTCCTCGAACAGCACCTCGGCACTGTCGAAGTCCATGCCCGGCAAGTACAGGTAATGATGGTCTGCGACGGTGGCGCAGCCGGATCGTGCCAATTCGACCAGGCCAATGCGCGCGGCGAGGCGAAAGCTTTGCTCGTCAAACGCGCCGCGATAGCGATAGGGCACGGCACCCAGCCAGGCTCCCAGACTCTGGTCGATACCAGCGGGAATGCCTTTGAGCAGCGACTGAAACAGGTGATGGTGGGTATTGACCCACGCCGGGTAGACCACGCAATCGGTGGCATCCAGCACTCGCTCGCCGGGCTGGGGTTGCAGGGTGCCGATGGCGCTGATGCGGCCGTCGACGATACGGATATCAGGCCCGGCGTGGCGCGCCGCCGCACCGGACAAGCCGGTGAGGATGGCGCTGGCGTTACGTACCAGCCAGCTATTTTGAATCTTCATGTGAGGCTCCATACGCCGCGCCTGCGGCGGATTCAAAGGGTCAGCCGAGTTCGCTTTCATGCCAGTTGCGCAGGCTCAACCGGGCCAGCACAGCCATCAGGCTGAATAACGCGACACCGGTCAAGGCGATCAGCAGCAGAGCAGCGAACAGCCTTGGAATATTCAGTTGAAAGCCGGCCTGGAGGATCTGATACGCCAGCCCTGCACCGGTGCCCCCGGTGCCGGCAACGAACTCCGCCACCACCGCGCCGATCAACGCCAGCCCGCTGGCAATGCGCAGCCCGGCAAAAAAACACGGCAGGGCGCTGGGAATGCGCAGGCGCAACAGCACCTGCCAGCGGCTGGCGCGGTTCAGGCGGAACAGATTGAGCAGGCCGGGGTTGACGCTGCGCAAGCCGAGTACGGTGTTGGCGATGATCGGGAAAATCGCCACCAGGGTCGCGCAAATAATCAACGCCAGCGTGGTGTTGCTGCACCAGATGATGATCAGCGGTGCCACGGCCACCACCGGCGTCACCTGCAACAGGATGGCGTAGGGAAACAGGCTGGCTTCCAGCACGCGGCTCTGCACAAACACAAAGGCCGCCAGGGTGCCGATAAGCACCGCCAGGGCAAAGGAGAAAAAAGTGATCTTCAAGGTCATCCACAATGCACCGAACAGCATCGGGCCATCGCTGATCAGGGTGCGGCCGATATCGACCGGGGAGGGCACCAGATACACCGGCACCTTCCAGGCCACACATGCCAATTGCCACAGACCCAGCAATAACGCGCCGAGCAGCAGCGGCGAGACGATGCGCAACACCGTGGGGTGACGTAACCAGGGAGTAAAGGACGGGTTCATGAGCGGGCTCTCAATAAAGTCAGCAAGGATCGCCATTGGCCTGGGCCAGGAGCTGGGACAGGCGTGCGCACTGCGCGATAAAGGCCGGGGAGGTGCGGTAGGCCTCGTCTCGTTCCAACGGGCCGTCGATTTCGATGTCGGCGATTACTCGGCCCGGGCGCGCACCCATCACCACCACCCGCGATGACAGGTAGACGGCCTCGAAAATGCTGTGAGTGACGAACACCACGGTCAGGTCGCGGCTAGCCCACAGCTGACGCAGGTCGCTGTCGAGCTTGTTGCGGGTGAACTCATCCAGGGCGCCGAAGGGCTCGTCCATCAGCAGCAGATTGGGCTCGGTGGCCAAGGCCCGGGCGATGGACGCTCGCATTTGCATGCCGCCGGACAGTTCCCGCGGGTACACCTGGCTGAAGCGGTCCAAGCCGACAAGGGCAAGGGCGGCGTCGACCTTTGGCTGGCTCTGGGTTTTGGGCACATTGGCCAAATCCAGCGGCAGGCGCACGTTGTCGCTGACCTTCGCCCAAGGCATCAGGGTCGCCTCCTGGAACACCATCGCCAGGCTTTGCCCTTGGGTCGGGCTGGCCGGGCTGTCCTTGCCCCACCAGCGCACGTGGCCGGCGGAGGGCTTTTCGAGGCCGGCGAACATTTTCAGCAGGGTGCTCTTGCCGCAGCCCGACGGGCCGAGCAATGAAACGAACTCGCCGCGCTGAATGGCCAGCTTCACCCGGCTCAAGGCCTGGGTGCCGTTGCTGTAGGTTTTTTCCACCTGATTGGCGAACAGTGGCGTTTGCACGCCGACGCTGTCGCCCCGTGGCAACGCCTGTGGCAGGGCGTTGGCCCCAGTTATGGTTTGCATCAACATAGCGCTCTCCCCTTGGGTCATGAGCGTCCGGTAAAGCCCCGGCACACCGGGGCGCTGACTTCAATGGCTGAGGAACACTTCACTTTCACCGTGGGCTTCGAGCAGGCCCAGCAGTTGCCTGCGAATCACCAGGCCAGGCTTGTCCGACGGCATGTGCAGTTCCACTCGCCGGCGAGTATCGACACAGGCGTCGTAATCGGTGGCTTCGAGGATGTCGCGGTCTTCGGCGGTGATCGCTGCGTCCCAGTCGATCAGTTCCTGGGTCGAGCATTGCTCTTCGCTGTCATTGCGATACAACCACTGGACCAGCATCAGGCGCCCGTCTTCCATGGGCGTCGCGCAGTTGTAGATGATGTGGTGGATGCCGCTGTCCGGGTACATGCAGCCAAAGCGCCGGGAGAAGGGCAGGTAATAGCGGTTGATCAGGTGGCGCTGGGTGATCGGCTCGCGGGTGCCGGTGATGCGATAGCTTTCCTCAGGATTGCGGATCGGCACCCGCGTCTCCGCCTCGAAGCCGTAGTCGGTTTCGCGAAACTCGTAGCCGGCCGGCGCGGGCTGGTCGAAAAGGCCGAAGTTGGCTTTGTGGACGAAGGAAAAATGCGAGTTGTCAAAGGAGTTTTCCATGACCCGCAGCGGGCTGGTTTTCCACTCTTCATAAAACTGGAAGATGCGCCGGTAGCCCGGGGCGCCATCCTCGGGAAACTCAGGGATTGGTTGCAGAGGATCGTCGAGGGCAACCCAGGCGTAGCCGTATTTTTCCTGGCAGTGAAAGGCCTGGACCGAGGCGCCCGGCGGAATCATGCCAGCGGGGTTTTGCGGGATCTTCACGCAGGTGCCGGTGCAGTCGTATTCCCAGCCGTGATAGCCGCAGGCGATGTTGCCGTCCTCGCTGACAAAACCTTTCGAGAGCTTGGCGGTGCGGTGGCAGCAACGGTCGCGCATGGCCACCGGGGTGCCGTCGGGGCGCTTCCACAGCACCAGCGCCTCACCGAGTAAAGTGAAGGGCTGCGGGCCGGCATCCAGCGAGGTCATGGGCAGCAGGGCATACCAGAAGCGGCGCAATACAGGTTGTTTGGTGACCAACATAACAAGTGTCCTCACGGTATTCGTTCAGCCGGCTCTTGGGCTCGGGCTCTGGGTTCAGCAGTCTCGCAATCAGGCTCAGCGGCTGGCGGACTGTTCGGCGCCAGGCAGTACCTTCAAGTCCTCGACGAAGCGCGTGGTGTAGGCCTTCTGCCAAGGCGCATCGGCACCGAGCAGGCCGGCTTCGACCATGAAATTGCGCGTGGCCTGCCAGCGCGCATCGCTCATCACGCCGATGCCTTGGGTGGCGGCATCACCGCCGGTGACCAGGCGGTATTGCTTGAGCGTCGACAAGCCCCAGGCGAGCAATTCATCGCTCATGTTCGGGTTGTCGGCCTTGATCAGGCGGTTGGCGCTCGGGTTGTCGAGGTAGCGCTTCCAGCCCTCCATCGAGGCGCGAACAAAGCGCTGGACTCGCTCAGGATGCTGATCGATCACATCCTGGCGAGTCGCCAGCGTCGAGCCGTACGGCGGGTAACCAGCGTCGGCGAACAGGAAGAAGTTGGCTTTCTCCCCGGCCTTCAACGCCTGGAACAACTCGGAGCTGGCATAGGCCTGCTGCGTGGTGTTGGCGTTCGCGAGGAAGGGTTGCAGGTTGAAGGTGTAGGGGCGGGCCTGGCTGTCCTTGAGCTGGTATTTTTCCTTGAGCCACGGCCACCACGTTTGCTGGCCTGAGGTGGACACCAGCACCTGTTTGTTCTGCAAAGCATCCAGGCCGCTCACATCGGCATGGGTCAGCAGACCCTGAGGATCACCTTGAAAGGGTGCGGCCACGGCCACCACCGGCAGGCCTTGCTCCACACTCTTGAGAATCTGCAAGTCGTAGTTGACGATGAAATCGGCCTGCTTGTTGAGCAGCAGCTGCATGCCATTGACCTGCGGGCCACCCATGCGGATGGTCACGTCCAGGCCTTCTTTTTCATACAGTCCATCCGCCAGGGCCTGGTAGAAACCGCCCTGTTCAGCTTGGGCATACCAGGAAGTAAGCAGCACCACCTTGTCATTGGCCAAAGCCAGTGGAGACGCGATCAGGGCGGCGGGCACAAGCGCCGTGGCCAGTAGCGAGCGAAGCGGTTGACCCAAGGCAAAGCGAATTTTCATGATGTGTTCTCCACAACGATTCGAAAACCGCCGCGCGCCAATCGGCACGCCAGCGAGGGACCGATTGGAGAGAACAAGGGGAGGAGAGAGGGCGTATATGCGTAGTTACACGGCTGACACTTCTCTCTTGCCCGGGGCGCTGGCGCCGCGTTCAAGCATCCAATCGGACGTACGCCCACAGGGAGGGGCGCAAGAGCAATGCCCGGTGCCATTGCTGGCACTGACCGCTTCTACTCGAAAGTGGTAATAGCCAAAAGTGTGCCAAGCCGTCGCAGGCCCGCCCTCATGGGATCCGGCGGGCGAGGCAATCAGCAGGAGGTGGGCAGGCGATTCGCAACGGTGCGAATTCAAGTGGGCGCGCCTCAATCTGGTGCGCAACCGATGGCTGCAAAGTATTCAGTTTTACGTAGAGATTGTGCTGAATGAAGGTTGAAGATTGTATTCGCTCAGTTGGCACAACCCCTGCTTAGTCCGGAATCGAGTAGAAGCGGTCAGCACAGAGGGCTCTCAACAGAACCCGAGGTGCAGGGCATTGCTCTGGCGGCATTACGCCGCGCACCCGGCAAGGGTCGCCCCTCGTTAACTTGAGGGCCAGAGCAGCTGCTTGATCCGCAGCTCGGGCATGCCTTGCCGGTGATATCCGCCAATCACCTGACAAGGGCAGCCCATGACAGCATCGCGTATTCCATTACTTGCACCTTCACTGCTGCGTCGCAGCCTGGCGCCGCTGTTAGCTCTGGCCAGCGCCGGCGCCGAAGCTGGCCCTCTGTTGTGGAACGACAACAGCTTGAGCTACCTCTACGGCCAGCATTTCAAAGTCGACGGCACTGGCGACGATACTCAGCAAACGCTCAGCTTCGAACACGCCAGCGGCTGGACGTGGGGCGATATCTTCATGTTCGTCGACAACAAATGGTCCAGTGGACTCTCGGGTGCCGACGGCCATTCCTACTACGGTGAATTCTCCCCACGGCTGTCGCTGGGCAAAATCACTGACCGCTCCCTGAGCTATGGCATCGTCAAGGACGTCCTCATCGCCGCCACCTACGAGCGCGGTGAGAACCGCAATCGCAAATACCTGCTGGGTCCCGCTGTCGACCTCGTGCTTCCAGGCTTCGATCGCTTTTCCCTGAATACCTACTACCGCAAACCCGACGGCATCACCGGTAAGGCCTCAGGTCAATGGCAGATCAACCCGACCTGGTCCATGACCCTCCCGGTGGGTCGCTCCGACATTCTTTTCGACGGTTATCTGGAGTGGTACGTCAACGACGTCGGCAACAAAGGCACCTCCAACTATGTGGCCAGGAGCTTTCACTTCAACCCACAAGTCAAATACGACGTGGGCAAGGCGCTGGGGCAACAGCAAAAACGTTTTTATGCGGGACTTGAGTGGGATTACTGGTCGAATAAATACGGGATTGAAGACACAAGCGGATTCCCTACCGACCAGAACGCGTTGAGTCTCTTGCTCAAGGTGCATTTCTGACGTGAAAGAGCGAGCTGTTGCACGTGGGAGCGGGGCGCTTGGTGCCCCGGTTTCATTCTGTCTAAGGCTGGCAGAAAACAAGCGGGTGGCTAGCCAGGCCGCATCAGTACGCGGTAGTGAGCCGGAGCGTTGCCGATCGGGAAATCTGGACGCCGATGGTCGATCAGATGGTCGCGGCTGGGCAGGGCGCAGCCCTTGAGGCCATGACCAAGGCAGTGCCGATGGGCCGACATGGCAAACCAGAGGAGATCGCTGACGCGGTTCTCTGGTTAAGCAGTAGCGCCTCCAGTTATGTCACCGGCCAGTCCATATCAGTGGATGGCGGGTTCGTCATGCGGTGATCGTGCCACGTTTTACAGCGCGCTGATTCAAGCCATGCCTGACTTTCACCCGTACATCAAAGAAAGAGCTACATGTTGGAATCGAATCCACCCAAAACAAGAATGATGACGGTAACTGCGTTGTCCACCATCATCCTGCTGACCGGGTTATTCAAAAGGAAGGGGAAAGCTGATGGGTAAACGTTTATTGGGAGTGATCGCTTTGGCTGGATTACTTGCAGGACAAGCGCTGGCCGCCGAGGAAAACGGCTTGGTGGTACGCGTCGCGCAACTTGAAATCGATCCTGCACAGGTTGCGGCCTATCAGGCCGCAGTCAGAGAGGAAATCGCGGAATCGACTCGAATAGAGCCGGGCGTAATATCTATCTACGCGGTCGCCGAAGTCGACCGCCCAAACTGGTTTCATTTTTTCGAAATCTACGCCAGCGACTCGGCATATCGAAGCCATATCGAATCGCCGCATTTCAAAAAATACGCCGTTGCTACGAAGTCGATGATTCTGTCGAAGCGTTTGATTGAAACAACACCAATCGAGCTTAGTCCACGGCCTGGCCCGTAACCGATTGCCCGCTGGGCACGCTGATTTATCAATGGAGGAAGGCAATGAAAAAATCAAAGGCAATGGCGGTAGCGATGGCAGGACTGGCGTATTTTGCGGTGGGCAGCTGTCGTGTGATGGCGGCAGACGCCGAGTTGGCAGCACCACTTGCCTACTATGTTGCCGAGTTTGAGGTTACCGATCCCGAAGGGATGAAGCCTTACAGTGCGCAGGTCGAATCAACCTTCAAACCCTATGGCGGGCATTTCATCGTGCGTGGAGGAAAGACCATTTCGCTTGAGGGTGAAGCGCCAAAGCGTCGCCGTGTCGTCATCGAGTTTGCGAGCATCGAAAAAGCCCAGGCTTGGTACGACTCTAAGGAATACACCGAGTTGAGGAAAATTCGTCAGCGTTCAGCCAAAACGGATGTGTACTTGATCGAGGGAGTACCGGCGCAATAGCTACCGAGTTGGGGGCGTATTGAATTATCAAGAGCATGGCGAGGGTGGCGTCCTTGTCGAACGCCTCGTCCGCGAGTTTGGCAGCCTGATGCACGTGCGCCGCGTCGCCCAGGGCAAAGTCCGGCTCGATCCATTCATGAGTGGCGGGGTTGAGCGCCTTCATCGTGCCGGCAGTGGCCGCGACGTTTTCTGCGCCGATGATCAGCTGTCCTGTGAGGTTCATCACCATTACTCCTGCACTGCCAGCGCTTCAATCAGTTCCTGGGTGGTGACAATTGAGTGAGCGAAAGTCGGCCCGTTCAACTCGTGGGCGGCGTGCATCATTTCCGCACGGAATGCGGCGGTCGCATCGCGCACCAGCGTGACGTGGTAGCCCAATTCCGAGGCGTAGCGGGCGGTCGCTTCGATGCAGGTGTTGGCGAGCAGGCCGACGATGATCACGTGGGTGATGCCTTTCTGCTTCAGGCGAAAATCAAGGTCGGTATTGGCAAAGCCGCTGGCGCCCCAATGTTCCTGCACGACAATGTCGCCGTCCTTCGGCGCGAAATCGGGATGCCATTCGCCGCCCCATTCACCACGTGCGAAGTGGTGCATGTGCATGATTTTGCACTGGGTCGGTGTTGGATGATCCCAGCCTTCGTAGTCGCCATGTTCCCAACGGTGGTGCGGCACGATGACCACCGGAATGTTCTGCGCTCGTACGGCGCGATCCAGGGCTCGCAGGTTGTCGAGCAGCCCGACCTGTTCGGCAATCGGCTTGATCAAGGGGAAGACCTTGCCGTTTTCCGAGAGAAAATCGTTGTACGGATCGACCAGCAGATAAGCGGTGCGGTTCAGCGGATAAGGGGCTTTCGACATGACGATGTACTCCACGCAAGTTGAGTGACCGATGCCGTGGGCTCGCCCGGGCATCGTGATGGTAAATCGCTTTGTCAGGCTACGGCGGACTCTCGTGCCACTTGCCTGAGAATTTGTTCGTACTCCTTGACGGATAGCGATCCGGACACCAATTGACGACCGTTCAGTACCAAGGCCGGGACCGAGTTGATCCCGCGCTCAAGGTAAAAACCTTCAAGTTCACGGACCTCGAGAGCGAACGCCTCGCTAGTCAAAATCTCGCGGGCGCGGGTGGTTGAAAGTCCCGCTTCACCGGCCAGGCGCACCAATGTTTCGTGGTCGCTGGGGTTCTCGCCATTGGTGAAATAAGCCGCGATCAGGATTTTCTTCAGCGCGACCTGGCGACCTTCCTGCACGGCCCAAAGCAGAAGGCGATGGGCATCGAAGGTATTGTAGAAATGGCTGCGCTTGTCCAGGTCGAACTGAAAACCGATGGCTTTGCCGCGCGCGACGATCATTTCATTGCGCGCAGCGACTTCTTCGGCGCTGCGCCCGTATTTGCGCATCATGTGCTTGATGGCGTGCTCGCCCTCGGCCGGCATGTCCGGGTTCAGTTCGAAGGGCTGGAAGGTGAGTTCCACGGCAACCTCGCCGGCAACATTGGCGATGGCTTGTTCCAGCGCGGTGGCGCCGAGTGCGCACCAGGGGCACACGACATCCGACACAAAGTCGATACGGACGGGAAAAGTCATTTCTTCGACTCCGTCAGTTGTTGGCGGTACTCGGTGGTGGTAATTCCGGCATAGCCCCAGTTGTCGGTGTCGACCTCTTCAATAACGATATGGGTGAGGTGCGGGTCCTTGTTGAGGACGGTTTGCATGGTTTTGGTGATCTCGGCGATGACTTGGGATTTCTGTTCTTTGGTAACGCCGTCGCGAGTGATACGAACGCTGATGAAAGGCATGGGATAAGTCTCCAGTAGGCGCCCCATCGATATGATGAGGGGAGCAGTGGGATGGACTTTAGAGTGTTGCGTTCAGGGGATAAATCAGGGGCGGAGAACATCACTTATAACGCTGTGTAATCAATACAACGGGGCGCTTTGCAGAAGGTAATCGCCCTCCCTGGCTGCAGGCGCGGGGAGGGCGAATGCTACGGCGGGAGGAATCAGTTCTGCGCTTTGCTCATGCGGGTAAATAGCTCGGTTGGGACTTTCTTGCCATTGGAGACGTACTGGTTGGTTCTGAACTTGTAGACCTCACCTTCCGAAAGAAAACCATCGTGGTTGGTGTCCATCGCTTTGAATTCTTCACCGCCCTGAGGTGCCACAGTCAGCAGTTCTTTTTGAGAAACAAGGCCATCATGGTCGGTGTCTGTGCGAGCGAAAGAGTCGTCGCCACATTTGCCTTCACCGCACTTGCCCTCGGCAGTAGCGGACTTGTCGCTGGCTTCGCTGGCGCCGCATTTGCCTTCGCCACACTTGCCTTCGCCGGTTTTATCGGCCGATGCCAGTTGGTAGCCTTGGGGCAATGGCTCAACAGCAAAAGCGGCAGACGATGCCAGGCTCATACCACCGGCTAAAGCAATTGCGGCCAGGCCGAGACTGGTTTTGTTCGACATTGGTTTACGATACATAGTGCTTCTCCAGATGCTTTGCGCGGCGAGGCCGCGATTCATGCCACAGGGCGGATAGACCCTCAAGGAAGCTCGAGGCGAAGAGCGCAAGCGTCGTCCACTTCGACAGAGCGTCCTAGTTCGGGTAGGCCTATTTAGCGGGAGTCATGTATCGGCGATGTATCGGCGAGCGGAGCATTTGTAAGCCAATCCCAAGACTTCGCGTTTGGGTACATAGAGATACAAAAACCGACCTCAGCCTTTGCGCGTCAGTCAGGACAACAGCTCTAAAACGGGTGTCGCTGCTACCCCGACAACAGCTTGCTCATGCAGCTTGCGCATCAGAACCAGTGCGTCAGCAACGAAGCCGGTCACGTCTGAAGCACCAGCCTCCGCAGCCAAAGCGTGCAACTGCGCTCGTCCATCCATGGCAGGGAACTGCTCGATCCGCTGCAATAAACGGAACGCGAGAGGGCTGACCTGGGAGAATTGCACTTGGCCACTCGGCACACGGTTGATCAGCAGCAACGTCGGTTGTTCTGGCGGCTCAGAAGGCAGGTAGCCTGGCCCAAGACGATGTACGGCCCAGGTGTAAGCCAACGGCCAGACGAGCGGGGAAAGCCTGAGGGGGCGGGCGAGTAACTGTTCCGCATCACTGGCTTTTAACGGCGCAGCGTCCAACTGTTGCAGCGCCATTTCCACCCATTCGTAATGAGCCAATTCAGGCAAGAACGGGTACCAGGGGTGTTCGTCGCCGGGCGAGTCTTCCAGGCTCGCTACGAAGTCTACAAACTCACGGGCAATTTCTCCGAAGCGTGGCGTTTGCGCGCGGTAATCACGCAAAAAACGTCGTACCAGTGCACGCCAACCGGCATCACCCAGCACGGCAACCAGCACCGGAAACGTCCCACCCAGCAACCCCAACAGATTGTTCAACACCAGGTTGAGATAGACCTGTGCTCTCTCGGGATTCATCTGCGCAGGCGGCGCATAACTGTCCGGGTCACGCAGGTACCGGGTCAGCGCGAGCTGCTGACTGTGCAAACTTGAAGGGGAGTCAGCCATCGACGGTCACCCGCACCAAAGCATTGGCGTCGCGTTGCAAGCGCCTGATGGTGTTCAGCTCAGCCACCAGTTCGTCGTAGGACGGAAAGTTGAAATCGCGCTCCAGCAGGGTTGGCTTCACGCCGAAAAGGTCATAAGCCTGTCCCAGCAATGACCAGACTACCGGTTTGACCGAAGCACCATGGGTGTCGATGATCAGGTCATCAGCTTCGTCGTAATGGCCAGCCACATGCATGGTGACTACGCGTTCTGGTTCCAGGCCGGCGAGGAAAACCGCTGGATCGAAGCGGTGGTTCACTGAGTTGACGTACACATTGTTAACGTCGAGCAACAGGTCGCAATCGGCCTCGCGGAGCACTGCATTGGTAAAAGTGAGTTCGTCCATGTCCTGATAAGCAGCGGCGTAGTAAGAGACGTTTTCTACAGCAAGACGACGACCGAGAATGTCCTGTGCACGGCGGATGCGCGCCGCAACGTGATGAACGGCCTCCTCAGTGAATGGCAACGGCAGCAGATCGTATAAATGGCCATCGTCACTGCAGTAACTCAGGTGTTCGCTATAGAACGGCACGTTGAAACGATCGAGAAACCCGCGGACTTGCTCAAGAAAAGACTCGTCCAGCGGCGCACTGCCACCCAGCGAAAGTGACAGGCCATGGCATGACAGCGGATAGCGTTCAGCTAGCAACTGCAGGGCCGCTCCATGAGCGCCGCCGATACCGATCCAGTTCTCTGGAGCAACCTCTAGAAAATCGAAATCACCGACCGGAGCGTCACGAAGCGTGTTGAGCAGCGCACGGCGCAATCCCAGCCCGACGGTCGCCTCAAGGGAGAGCTGTGGATCTAAATGCGTTGGTGATGAAGTGTTCGTTTGCATGAGCTCAATACTCCGATTCGACGTCTGGAACCCCCGATCCACAGCACCTCCACGGTTACCGCAGGCAGCCGGGGGGTGTGAATCGGGTGATTGAAACCCGCCACAGTTCTGCTCAAACGAGGTTGATCACCACGTTGATGTTGTTCCGCGTCGCTTTGGAGTACGGGCATGTCTGGTGTGCGGTGTCGATCAGCTCTTGAGCGACGTTGCGATCCAGCCCGGGAAGGAAGACGTTGAGGCGAGCCTGGAGGAAATACGCACCATCGGTTGTGCCTAGATCGACTTCGGCGTCGACCGCAAGGTCAACCGGGAGGGTGACTTTCAGCTTGCTCGCCGCTAGTCCCATTGCACCGATAAAACAGGCCGACCAACCCGCGGCGAACAACTGCTCTGGGTTGGTACCGGCGCCAGAGGTGCCAGGCGACGACAGCTTTATATCCAGTCGGCCATCGTCACTGAGCGCGGTGCCATTGCGTCCACCCGAAGAGGTATGGACTTTGCCGGTGTACAGCACTTTATCAATATGGGTCATGTTGAAACTCCTGATTACTAGTGGGGTTGAGAGCGATAACCTTGGTGACGCGATAGCACTCAGCGCGCATTCAAACGCTTTAGATACCGACCGAAGAATGTATCCAGGCTTAGCTTGCCGGCGCCTGTGAACACCAGGGGCAGAAGGGCTACGAGGTAGATCAAAGGAAGTTTGAAATTGCCGTAGCCTTTGTTGCTGATGGAGTAGCCCATAGCCAGTTCACTCAACGTTGACCACTCTGCTGGCCAGTGAACTGCGGCAGTTGCCACGACGGTGACCACTATGAGGATCAGTGCCGAAAGACGTGTTCCCAGGCCTACAAGCAAAGCAATGGAACAGAGCAGTTCTGCCCACATGGATAACTGCCAATTGAACGTAGCCGGCAGATGATTGAAGGGAAAAGGAAAGGCCCCTTGAATGCTCGGGAACCAGTTCTCACCGTTCCACTTTTCCCATCCCGCTTCAAAAAACTCCCAGGCCAGAAAAACGCGCAGGCTCAAAGGGGCGATCCAGTCCCCAGCGCGATCGAGGTTAAGGTGCAGGCGATTCAAGACCGATGACGCGTTTGTTTGCATGGGTTTAATCCTCCGACTTGTCGTCAAGAAAGTGGAAGCCCTTCAGGTGCTCCCAATGACAGGTGTCAGGCACAGGAGCACTGCGCTGGCCGTGAGCGCAGTTCATCGTGCTGGTGTATCTCGCTTGTGTCTGAGGGGGCGGGAAGATCAATGTTGTGTAACGTGTTTGCGTCCGTACACACTTGGATACAGAGCGATACCTGTCGAAGGCGCTATTTTGGAGTTGGGATATATGATCGGCTGCGTTCTACCGGTGACTGGCGGGAGGATTTCGCAGGGCGAATGAACGTCGCAGATGAGGGGAGGGGCGAGGGCGTGGAAAGTACTGTTGAATGAGGGGGGCACGCCAGGTGCCCACCTTATCTGTCTGGAACCGCCTAAGGTATCAAGCGCATCTCTCGCAGTTTGTCGAACACGTCGAAAAAAGCCTGATCACTCGCTTGGTAGGCAGTGAAGCCCATCAGGCGGCTTTTCGACATATCCGTGACCACTTCGATGGGCCGACCGAGGTCGGCATCGGTATGCCATGGGGAAATCAGGCGACCGATATCGGATTCTTTCAAATCGTGTTCGGCGACTATTTGCGCCCAAACGGCTTGATCGTCCGCCATCTGCTTCTCTAGAGGCGAAGGTGACGCAGGATAGTCAGCAGCAGGCAGGTCGAAGTATTCGGCAATTCGGCTCCACATCCATTTCCACCGGAATACATCGCCATTGGTGATATTGAATGCCTGATTTGCCGCAGCCGGCGTGGTGGCCGCCCACAGTTGTTGTTTCGCCAATTGCCGCGCATCGGTCATGTCGGTGAGGCTGTCCCACTGCACTCTGGATCCGGGAAACACAAACGGGCGATTGGTGTGTTTGCAAATCGAGGCATAGACGGCGAGGGTGGTTGCCATGTTCATCGCATTGCCCACGGCCACGCCGGTGACGGTATGCGGGCGATGAACGCTCCAGGTGAAGCCGTCCTTTTCCGCAGCGGCGAAGAGTTCGTCTTCCTGGGCGTAATAGAAATTCTCGACATCCAGACGACCCTGTTCTTCGCGAAACGGCGTCTGCGGCAGGCTGCCTTTACCATAGGCTTCGAACGGGCCGAGGTAGTGCTTCAGGCCAGTAACCAGCGCTACGTGTTTGACGCTTTTGGCTGGGCGAATGGCGGCGAGGACGTTGCGCACCATGGCGGCATTGACGCGAATGTTCTGGGCCTCCGTGGCTTGCCGCGACCATGTGGTAATGAACACATGCGTGGGTTTCACATCCCTTAGCGCCTGTTCCAGAGAAGCAGGATCCTGAAGGTCTGCCGCGACAGGGATCACGCCGTGCGCTTGCGATGGATGTCTCGACAGCGCGGCGACTTGCCACTGGTTGTCGATGAGTAACTGGGTGATGGCGCTGCCGACAATGCCGCTGGCGCCCACGACTAGAGCTGTCTGGGTCATAGGTTTCTCCTGGATTTGAGTTTGGGAGTCCGTCTGAGCAACAGAGGTTCAACCTGAAAATCCGTTAGAGTGCGCGCTACTCCCCGTTAAAGCCTGTGAGAAAAATGACTCGTCCGCTGTTTGTCGCTCTGGATGGCCCCAAAGGCGTCGGCAAAACCTCGCTGTTGGAGGCCATCACTGAAGTCCTGAGGGCAGACAACCAGAAAGTCATCCGACTGTGCGAGAAAAAAAGCGACCCGTTCAGGGGCGAGACAATGCATCTGGTGAACCGACTCGTCCGACATCCCGACCGGAATCTGGAGCTGGAAGTTTGCCAACGCCTGGCTGATAGCCGCAGTTGGATTTCCCGAAACGTGCTGACCAAACAACCCGCCAACAGCATCATCCTGATCGATCGCTGGTACCCGTCCGATGCGGCGTTTCGCCGGATAGTCCCTTTCGCTGAAATCCTGCAGTTGAACATTGACCGCAACGTACAGGTGCCAGACCTGCATGTCGGGGTGGTTACAGCGGCGGAGATTTCGTGGGCGAGGGCAGGGGCACGCCGGCGTGGCTTGAGCAGCACTGTGCTTCGCGGTCTGGAGGAGCATGTCGCTTGTACTGAGGCGTTTGAGCTGGCCGCTACCGATCAGGGTTGGTTTTTGTGCCGGAATGAGGGGACGATCGAGGAAGCGACGGGGCGGGTGGTAGGGGAGATTAATCGGGTGGTGAGCCGCCTGCGTGTTCCTTAGCGCCAGTCCCTCAGGGCAGATCACGGTCGACTAAGAAAGGCAGCGCGGAAAGTGCCATTGCACAAAAAAACGGGGCTCCAGCGCTGCGAATATGTGCTGGAGCCCCGTATTTATGGGCTATCAGTCAAAACTCAGTTCCTGAGTCTTGATGTGATTGGCCACTGCGCCGGAGATGGCGTCGAAGATTGCTTTTTCATTTTTGCTGTAGACCTCCATGTCGAGATCCAGGGTAATGGCAGCGCTGCGGATCAATACACCTTCATGGTGGTAGCTGACAAACAGTGAGTGCCAGTCTGTGAATTCCACATCCAACACGAGGTAAACCACCGTCACCGAAGCCATGCCCTGATCGTTCTTGATGGGGCCAAAGGCGACAGTCGTACGGCCGTCCTTGGTGCTGGCCTTGTTCCACCAGAAGGTCATGAAGTCGTGGGTACCGGAATCGTTGGGATCCTTTGCCAAGAGCGTCGCGAGCTGCTTGAAACTCTCGAGTTCCGCCGCTCCCAGATACGTGCCAACGATGGTGGTCAGCAAACTACCGATGTCCACGTCACCAGAAGAGACATCCTGCCTGACCTGGCCGCCGCTCGCTGCCTTCACGGTGAAGCCCAGATCGGTCAGTTGGTAAACCACAGCATCGAACCATTGCTTCGTCTGCAGATAGTCCGTATTGGTGATGTCCACGCCCTTGCTTTTCAGGACAGCACGCGCAGCCCCCTGTGCGTAGAGGTTCAGGTGAGAGTATGCGCTGACCTGCTCCGGGGTAGCATCGGTCATGGCATAAACCAACTGCGAGTCGATGGCTGTGGCGTCGATTGTCGTCGTAGTTCCACCGGTTAGCACGCTGCCCAGCTTAGGCGGCGCAAGGGCAGGCCATGCGCAGGTGATGATCCTGCTCGTAAATCCCACACCATCGCGAAGATAGGCTTGACGAGAGCGCCAGTCGGGATGGGAAGTGCGGTCGATAGTGAAAGGCACGTCACGCAACCCTTCGGGAGGGTTACCTATGGACTTGTCGATTGCCACGTTGAGCCTCTTCAAAAGCCCGTCGCACTCGCATTTCGCGAAAACATTCAGATGGTAGTTCAGGCCTTCTGTGTTGGTGACCTGCACGTGAGCACTAGCCCCCAGAGCCGCTTGGCAAGTTGAGATGTTCCGACCGAAAAGGCTGAACGTTTTCTGGGACTCGAACTTCACTTCTACATCAGCTTTTGCAGATTCCTTAGTGCACATGATGATCTCCAGCTCATACCCAGGCGTCATTGCTTGGGCATCTAGAAGTTATCAATATCGGACCCTTCGTGAAGCTCAGTCGGTTGAGCAGTGCTCACGAATTACCCTGAAAGTTTTGCGTGGCGCTCAAGGTGCTGGAGTGGTCACTTCATCAAGAAACTTGGCGAGGTTACGAACGTCGTTGTCGGCCATTCTTTCAATCACGTCCGCGAGCGCTTTGCGATGCGGCGCGTCATGCATCGCGGCGAGCGTGTGTTGCCCACGGCCGAGCAGAAGCCAATCGGCATTGACGTTCAGCTCGACGCACAGCTTGGCAAAATTCTCCATACTGATTGGCTCTGAACGAAACCACCGACTGAGGGCACTATCCGTCACGCCGATTCGGTGTGACAGCGCGTAGAGTTTTGGAAACCCACGAAGGGTATAAGCGAACTGAAGTCTCTCGCCGTAGCTTTTGATGCCATGCATTTCCATATCTTTCTTCGTCCTTTACTCGGAGAGGCATCGAAGGCTTCAGAAGTCCGCAGCCTCTCCGGGTTTAAGGCGGGTGAAGCCCCCAAGAGCGAATCGAGTGTGGTAACTGGCAGCCGGCAGCGCGCCAACGATTGCTCTCGGCCATGCTAAAGACGAACTCATGTGCCGTGATATGAACTTTGTTGACAGAGAGCAAAGGTAGGTGTCCGGCCAAGGTGATGAGAGGCCAGGTTAGGAGAATAGCGATGCTGGATAAACTTCACTTCAGTCGATGCCTTATTCACGATTTAACATAATATACATTACACGTAACAAAGTATTACAAAGTTAGCGTGGTCGCCCAGGAGATTTGAATCTGCGTTGGCCGCTTCAAAACCAGCTTTCCCTACAACCTGCATTCTTCCCAATCTACAGCCCTCATCCATCATCACGCGTCAGCTTTTCAATCAGCGCACCATGCTGCGGAAACTGTGCCGTGAGTTTTGCGCGATTACCGATTTCCATGTCTGCGAAATCAAACCCAGGCGAAACCGCTTCGCTGATCAAGCCAAAGCCATTTGAGCCTTCCAGTAATCGAGAGGCTTTCCAAATTCCACCCGGTACGTGCAACTGCAGTTGCTGACCAGCCAAAACATCGCTGCCCCATTACCAGCGTTTGCAATGAGCCGTCGGCGTGGATCAGGTTGTATTCGATGGCGTCGCCCAACTGGAAATAATGCAGGATGTCGGACTGGTTGAAATGAAACTGGCCCACTGGCGATTGCTCAGTAAGCAGATAGTAGATCGAGGTCAGCAGATATCGCGGGCCTTGCTGCGTTTCGAGGCAGGCACGGTGATCGGCTTGATAGGTTCTGCGGTAATAACCGCCCTCGACATGAGGCTGTAGATTCAGCGCAGCAATCACATCAGTTGCGTTCGGCTTGCGCTGAATCATGGTCTTCTCCGTTATGGGTAATGTTTTTTGTTAGCTCAACTAAACGGTCATTTAGTGTAGTTAACGTATTTTCGACGACGATCGACGCATTTACCCTGCTCCATTAGAAGTCTACCGTCGCCGACAGCAGATACGTTCTTGGCGTAGAAAGCGTCAACCCCGGCTCACTATCATCCGATGCACCCGCCGAACTCCAATAGCGTTTATCCAGCACGTTTTCGACATTGGCGCGCAAGGTGATTGTCTTCTCGTCCAGCTTGAAAGCATAGCGCGTACCTACGTCGAACCGCTCCCAGGAATCGATTTCCTTGTCGTTCGCCTGATCCAGATACTGCGAACTCGAGTAAATACCACGGCTGGTCAAAGTCAGCCCCTGCACAGTCGGTACGTCCCACTCCGCGCCGAGATTGACGTTGTATTTCGGTGTCGCCGGTGCGCGGTTGCCGTCGAATGTACCGTTGGTGGTATCGGTCAGTTCGCTATCGATGTACATCACACCGCCGAGCAATCTGAAGCCTTTGAGCGGTTCGCCGAACACGCTCAGTTCTACGCCGTTGTTCTCGCGCTTGCCGTTCGGGCCGAAGACTCGAGTGGTCGCATTGGTTTCGTAGGCAGGTTGTTTGATGCGGAACACCGCTGCCGTCAGCGCGTATGAGCCCGCGTCGTATTTGGCGCCCACTTCAATCTGACGGCTGATGAATGGCGGGAAGATTTCGTCTTCGTTGATAGATGTCGATGGCGCGATCTTGCCTTGGCTCAGACCTTCCATGTAGTTGGCGTACAGCGAAAGTTTGTCCGTCGCCTTGAACAGAATCCCGCCCGACGGCGAGACCTTTTCTTCATCGTAGGCCGTGTCGCCCTTGATGCCGTCGCTCCAGTCATCGACTTTGACCCGCTGCCAGCGCGCCCCCAAAGTCAGCAGCAGTCGATCATCGAAGAAACCGAGCGTGTCGGACAAGGCCACGCCGCTGAAGCGATTTTCGGTGTAGACCTTGGCGTCATTGCGGGTCGGCGTGCCGGGTCTGGCTATTTCCACCGGGTCGTAGAGATTGCTGCGCCCGGCCGCGTAACGGGCGCCGCCGTTTTCGAAGTCCATATAAAAGTAATTGGCAGCCAGGTTCACTTCATGGCTGACCGGCCCGGTCTGGAACCAGTTACGAACGCCAGCGGTAGCCGTGCGAACGTTTTCGTCGCGAGTGAAGTCGCGCGGCTGGACGCTGAAGTCGCCGGCGTCATTGGTCACCGAGACCGCATGGCGCAAGAAGTCGTGATTGCTTTTACGTGCGCCGACGCCGCCATACAGCATGACTGAATCGCTGACATCGAACTCGCCGTTGAGCGTGCCGAAAGTGTCTTTGGTTCGCGCCCGGCTCCAGGGTTGCGCGTAGTTATCGCGCACATCATTAGCGTTCGGCACCTTGGCACCGGCCGCGACCTGCACGCGTTCCTGCGGTGCGTCGGTGTCGCGCTCGGTGTGGCCGATATCGGTGGAAAGTCGCAAGCGTTCACCACGGAAATCCAGACCGAGTACTGCCATGTCGCGATCGACACTCTGGTGATCCCATTCCGTATCTCCGGACTGTTTGACCCCGTTGAAGCGCAAACCGAATTGGTTTTCGTCACCAAAACGCCGTCCGACATCCACCGCGCCGCCGACTTGGTTGTTCGAGGCGTAATTGGCCGTCAGCGAAGTAATCGGCTTGTCGGTCGCACGCTTCGGCACGACGTTGATCCCCCCTCCTACACTGCCCCGTGGCGAAATCCCGTTGATCAATTGGCTCGGGCCCTTAAGGATGTCGACACGATCGGCCATTTCCATGTCGATGGTGTAAGTCGGCAACACACCGTAGAGGCCGTTGTAGGCAACATCACTGTTGAACAGGCTGAAACCACGGATGGTGAATTGCTCATAGCGGCCACCGGCCGGGTTGGTTGCGCGTACCGAAGGGTCGCTGCCGATCAGGTCGCCGAGGGTGCGCGCCTGTTGGTTTTTCACCGTTTCGCTGGTGTAGGTGGTCATGCTGAACGGGGTTTCCATGAAATCCCTGGAGCCCAACAGCCCTTGCGAACCCCGCCGCGCGACCTGACCGCCGGCGAATACATCGGCATCCGCTGAACCGCTCGCGCCGAGTATGGATGTCGGCGCAAGTTGCAAGGTGCTGCCTTGCGCTGCGGGCACCAGCGTATAAGCCTGATCACCGACCGGTTGCAGCTGCAAACCGGAGCCCAGCAACAACCGGCTGAACCCCTCCTCCACACCGAACTCGCCGGACAATCCATTGCTGTTGCGGCCGCTGACCAGTGCCGGATCCACCGAAAGATTGACGCCGGCCAGACCGGCGAAGCGCGTCAGCGCTGTACTCAGACTACCGGCCGGCACCTGATAACTGCGGCGACTGCCATCGTCGGCCCAGCTCGATTGAATCAACACAGGGCTGGCACTCAGGCTCAGCAAAAGGCTCAACTGCAACAACGGACGCATACGACCTGGAAATACTGCGGGCATTGGAAGAAGCTCTCGATTTTGTTCACTTGCCTGGAATGACCAGCGAGGCGAAAAAAAGGGACAGGCTTCAGCCAGTTTTTTCTGCACGCGGTACCAGTGACACCCAAAATCGCGTTCGCGTATGCACATCGACGGGCAAACTGGCAGCCAGCAGTGCCAGCACTTGATCGGTATCGTCGAGGCGAAAGCTGCCAGTGACGCGCAGCGATTCCAGCGCCGGATCCCAGCGCAGCGCGCCCGAGCGGTAGCGACTCAGCTCGCGGAGGAAATCACCCAGCGGCTGGTTCTGCGCCATCAGCACACCGTCGCGCCAACCGGGCATCAACGCATCGAATGCCGTCACCGCCCCCGCGCCCGAAGCTTGCAGGCTGATTTGCTGGCCCTGCTGCAATACCAGCGTCGGGCCGTGCAGTGGCTGCAATTGCACCGAACCACGCAGCACGCAGACCTGGCAATGGCGCGCATTGAGGCGCACCGAGATGTCGCTGTGATTGACGATCATCCGCCCATAAGGCGCGTTGACGATAAAGGCTGAATCGCCCGCCACGTTGAGCGCCATCTCGCCACGAATCAGTGTCAGCTGACGTGCAGGCAGATCGACATTCACCGCGCTGTCGGTGTTGAGTTGCAATGAAGAATCCTGGGCCAACTGCACTTTGCGCCGCTCGCCGGTGCTGGTGTGCAAATCGGCACGCCAGACCTCCAGCGGCAGCTCCCGACTGATCAACCACGCCGCCGGCACCAGCGCCGCCACGCCCAAGGCACGCTTGAGAGCAGCGCGCCGCGCCGGATCCGGCCGATCCAGGGTGGCCATGGCCAGTGTCGGCGGCAAACCTGCGAAACGCTGGCGAAGCTGCTGGATTTTCTGCCAGGCGTTTTCGTGGCGACTGTCACTGGTGCGCCAATGCTGTAACCGGGCGTGATCTTCATCACTGGCGCCGCCGGATTCGAGCAAGGCCAGCCATTGCGCCGCCGCCCTCGCCACTTCCCGCGTTTCATCGTTGGGGGCAACGCGCATCACAGCTCCACCAGCAGGCAATGCTCGTACGCCTGGGCCATGTAGCGTTTCAC
>NZ_JASCPT010000190.1:0-7253 GCF_029959775.1 Pseudomonas sp. PS01270
GTTTGACATTCGACACTTATGTTGACTGGCTTGGCGTCTTCGCGAGCAGGCTCGCTCCCACATTCGTTATTCAATGAATCAGGATAGTTGATATCAGATCACTGGCACCATTGGCGAAAAGTGTGACTTGCCCAACAAATTCAAACTTAGCGATATTTAATATTTAAATAGAAAATCGTCAGACAATTTCCACCCTCGCTACAACTAAAAACAATCTTTCCTCCCCGCACGCTTTGTTTACGGCAGTTTCCTGATACCACCAAATTGGATCGCAAAAAAACTCTTTACGACAGATTTCCAATTGTGTCAGGTTCGTTACGCCTTCATTGGGCGAGTGATAGGACGATCTCGCCAAAGATCGTCCTGTCGGACAAAAACTGTTCCATTGCTAAACAAGGAAGTGTGTTTATGTCGAAAGTTAAAACCAATGCTGTTGATTCCGCCGAACAGGCTTTCCAGCTGGCTGCCTTCAGCTCGGCGTACAACCAGATCAATAGCTTCAGCCATCAGTACGACCGCGGCGGCAACCTCACGGTCAATGGCAAACCCTCGTACACCGTCGACCAGGCGGCTACGCAACTGCTGCGTGACGGCGCTGCCTACCAGGACAAGGACGGCAGCGGCAAGATCGAACTCACCTATACGTTCCTGACGTCGGCCTCGAACAGCACGATGAACAAGCACGGCATCAGCGGGTTCAGTCAGTTCAGCGCGCAGCAGCAGGCGCAGGCCAAGCTCGCCATGCAGTCCTGGGCCGACGTGGCCAATGTCACCTTCACCGAGAGAGCCTCGGGCGGCGACGGGCACATGACCTTCGGTAACTACAGCGGTGGCCAGGATGGCGCTGCGGCGTTTGCCTATCTGCCGGGAACCGGCGCTGGTTATGACGGCACCTCGTGGTACTTGATCAACAGCGGTTACACGCAGAACAAGAACCCGGAACTGAACAACTACGGTCGTCAGACCCTGACCCACGAAATCGGCCATACCCTTGGCCTTGCGCACCCCGGCGACTACAACGCCGGCAACGGCAACCCGACCTACAACGATGCGACTTATGGCCAGGACACCCGTGGCTACAGCGTCATGAGTTACTGGAGCGAGAGCAACACCAACCAGAACTTCAGCAAGGCCGGCGTCGAAGCCTACTCGTCCGGCCCGCTGATGGACGACATCGCCGCGATCCAGAAGCTCTACGGCGCCAACACCACCACCCGCACCGGCGACACCACCTACGGCTTCAACTCCAATACCGGTCGCGACTTCCTCAGCGCTTCGTCGTCGAGCGACAAAGTGGTGTTCTCTGTCTGGGATGCCGGCGGCAAGGACACCCTGGACTTTTCCGGGTTTACCCAGAACCAGAAGATCAACCTCAACAGCGCTTCGTTCTCCGACGTTGGCGGCATGGTCGGCAACGTATCGATCGCCAAGGGCGCAGTCATCGAGAACGCGATTGGCGGTTCGGGCAGCGATCTGTTGATCGGCAACAGCGTGGCCAACGAGCTGAAGGGTGGTGCCGGCAACGACATCCTGTACGGCGCTGGTGGTGCTGACAAACTGTGGGGCGGCGCCGGTTCGGACACTTTCGTGTTCGCCGCCAGTTCGGACTCCAAGCCGGGGGCGATCGATCAGATTCTCGATTTCGTCAGTGGTCTGGACAAGATCGACCTGACCGGCATCACCAACGGCGCGGGCCTGCACTTCGTCAACAGCTTCACCGGTTCTGCCGGCGATGCGGTGCTGACCTCGTCGGGCGGCAACAGCCTGTTGTCGGTGGATTTCTCCGGGCATGGCGTGGCTGACTTTATCGTCAGCACCGTGGGCCAGGCTGCGACCAGCGACATCGTCGCGTGATGTGAGAGGAAAGCGGCGCCTCGTGCGTCGCTTTCTTCGCTTGCATCGGCCTGATCGCCGAGCAAGGCTACGAGCGGAAGTGAAGTTTCCTATGACTCGATACGTTTTAACTGACACGACGATGGCATGGCTGATGGCAGTCACGCTGATGATGACCGGAGCGACAAGCATGGCAAGCAGCCTCAGACTCGAAGAACCCTCGGCATTCGCCGGGCGCTGGCAGGCCACTTTGACCGGTCACAGTGACACACCCGAAACGCGGTCGCTGCAAGACAAGCCCTCGAACACTTGCCTGGTCGAGCTTGCGCCGAACCAGACCTTGGGCGAGGGCACTGAATGTCTGGCCGCGTGGTTGGGCGAAGCGCCAATCGGCTGGTTTCCAGAGCCCGATGGCATTTCCATCACCGGCAAGGAAGGTTCGAGGATCGCCTTCTTCAGCCGCCAGCGTGATGGCATTTATACAAAGGCCTTGAGCGCCGAACTGCTTATTACGTTAGAGCGCGCAGCGCAGTAGGCAATGGTTGGCGGGTGAAAGAAAGTTGATATAAGCCAGTGGTCGTGCGTTATAAGCGCGGCATCCGGTCAAGTTGTTATGAAATTGTAAGCGCTACTTGCAAGTCATCTTTGGCAGGCAGGCGGAATATCAATGGAATGCTCGTCCGGTAATGACGAGGCATGAATTCAGGAAGAATCAATGAAGATGGCGAAGTCTTCTGCCACCGCTCCGTTAATCAAGGCATTGGGCGACTATAAAAGCATTCTGATCAGCGTCGGTTGTTTCACCGCGCTGATCAACGTGTTGATGCTGGTGCCGTCGATCTACATGCTGCAAGTTTATGATCGGGTGCTGTCGTCACAAAACGAAACCACCCTGGCAATGCTGTCGCTGATGGTGGTCGGGTTCTTCGCCTTTATCGGGCTGCTGGAAGTGATCCGCAGCTTTATCGTCATCCGCATCGGCAGCCAGTTGGAGCGGCGCTTCAATTTGCGTGTCTATCAGGCCGCATTCGAGCGCAACCTGTTCAAGGGCGAAGGCAACGCCGGGCAGTCGCTGGGCGACCTGACCCACATTCGCCAGTTCGTCACCGGCCCGGCACTGTTCGCCTTCTTCGATGCGCCGTGGTTCCCGGTCTATCTGTTTGTCATTTACCTGTTCAACGTCTGGCTTGGCGTGCTGGCCACGGCAGGCGCGTTGCTGCTGATCGCACTGGCCTGCCTCAACGAATACATGACCAAAAAGCCCCTCGGCGAAGCCGCCGGTTTTTCCCAGCAGTCCAGCCAGTTGGCCACCAGCCACTTGCACAACGCCGAAACCATTCAGGCGATGGGCATGCTCGGCTCGCTGCGCAAGCGCTGGTTCGGGGTGCATTCGCGCTTTCTCGGCTTGCAGAACCAGGCCAGCGACACCGGCGCGGTGATCAGTTCACTGAGCAAGACCCTGCGCCTGTGCCTGCAATCCCTGGTGCTGGGCCTTGGCGCGTTGCTGGTGATCAAGGGCGACATGACGGCGGGGATGATGATCGCCGGTTCGATCCTGATGGGCCGCGTGCTGAGCCCGATCGATCAACTGATCGCCGTATGGAAGCAGTGGAGCGGGGCGAAGCTGGCTTACCGGCGTCTGGATGCGCTGTTGCAGGCGTTTCCGCCAAGCGACGAGGCGATGGCACTGCCGGCACCGAAAGGCCAGATCACCTTCGAACAAGTCAGCGCCGGCCCGCCCGGGCAGCGTGCAGCCACTTTGCATATGGTCAATTTCACGCTGGGCGCTGGCGAAGTGCTGGGTGTGCTCGGCGCTTCCGGCTCCGGCAAGTCGACCCTGGCTCGAGTGCTGGTCGGCGTGTGGCCGGTTCTGGGCGGCACCGTGCGCCTCGACGGCGCTGATATTCATCGCTGGAACCGCGATCAGCTTGGTCCTTACATCGGTTACCTGCCGCAAGACATCGAATTGTTCAGCGGCAGCATCGCCGAGAACATTGCGCGATTCAGCGACGCCGATTCGCAAAAAGTCGTAGCTGCCGCGCAACAGGCCGGCGTTCACGAAATGATCCTGCGCTTGCCGCAAGGTTACGACACGCAACTGGGCGAGGACGGCGGCGGCTTGTCCGGTGGCCAGAAGCAACGCGTGGCCCTGGCCCGCGCGCTGTACGGCACGCCGAGTCTGGTGGTGCTGGATGAACCCAATTCCAACCTCGACACCGTCGGCGAAGCGGCATTGGCCAGCGCCATTGCGCAACTCAAGGCGCAAGGCACCACGGTGATTCTGGTGACGCACCGTTCTTCGGTGCTGGCTCAGGCTGACAAATTGCTCGTGCTCAACGATGGCCGTTTGCAGGCGTTCGGCCCGAGTCAGGATGTGCTCAAGGCACTTTCCGGTCAGCAGGAACAGCAACGCGAAAAAGCCGCACAAGCACCGGGCGGGCTCAGCATGAGCCGGCAGTATCAGCCCACGACAAGGAATTCGGGTGTATGAGCAGCGCCAGCATGAACACTGAAAACGAAGCGAACATGGAACACGCCTACCTCACCGAACGTCCGGAGCGTGATGCGAAATTCTTCGCGCGCCTGGGCTGGATTCTGGCCATCGTCGGCGCTGGCAGTTTCTTCACTTGGGCCGCACTGGCGCCGCTGGATCAGGGCATTCCAGTGCAGGGCACGGTGGTGGTCTCGGGCAAACGCAAGGCTGTGCAGTCGATGAGCAGCGGCGTGGTCAGCCGGATTCTGGTGCGCGAAGGCCAGATCGTGAAGCAGGGCCAGCCGCTGTTCCGCCTCGATCAGACGCAGGTCGCCGCCGATGTGCAATCGCTGCAGGCGCAGTACCGCATGGCTTGGGCCAGCCTCGCGCGCTGGCAGGCCGAGCGCGACAACCTCAAACAAGTGACCTTTCCGCCTGAATTGAGCAACGACCCGGACCCGCGCCTGGCGCTGGTGCTGGAAGGCCAGCGGCAACTGTTCAGCAGCCGCCGCGAAGCGTTCTCCCGAGAACAAGCGGCACTGCGCGCCAACATCGAAGGCGCCACCGCGCAACTGGCCGGCATGCGCCGCGCGCGCAGCGACCTCAATGCTCAGGCCAGTTCCTTGCAGCAACAATTGAGCAACCTGCAACCGCTGGCCGACAACGGCTACATCCCGCGCAACCGCTTGATGGACTACCAGCGGCAACTGTCGCAAGTGCAGCAGCAGCTGGCGGAAAATACCGGTGAAAGCGGCCGCGTGGAGCAGGGCATCCTTGAATCGCGCCTGAAGTTGCAGCAGCACGGCGAGGAATACCAGAAGGAAGTGCGCACGCAACTGGCCGATGCGCAGTTGAAAAGCGTGACGCTGTCCGAACAGCTGACCTCCGCCGGTTTCGATCTGCAACACAGCGAGATCCTCGCCACCGCCGATGGCGTGGCAGTCAACCTCGGCGTGCACACCGAAGGCGCCGTGGTGCGTCAGGGCGAAACCCTGCTGGAGATCGTTCCGCAAGGCACCACCCTGGAAGTGGAGGGGCACTTGCCGGTCAACCTGATCGACAAGGTCGGCACGCATTTGCCGGTGGACATCCTGTTTACCGCGTTCAACCAGAGCAAAACCCCGCGCGTGCCCGGCGAAGTCAGCCTGATCTCCGCTGACCAGATGGTCGATGAGAAAACTGGCGTGCCGTATTACGTGTTGCGCAGCAGCGTCAGTGATCAGGCGATGGAAAAGCTCAACGGCCTGGTGATCAAGCCCGGCATGCCGGCGGAAATGTTCGTGCGCACCGGTGAACGTTCACTCCTCAACTACCTGTTCAAACCGCTGCTCGATCGCGCCGGTTCTGCGTTGACCGAGGAATAAGGATGTTCGGCTGTATGAAAAAGCTTTGCATGCTGGGAGCCGCAATGACGCTGCTCGCGAGTCACGCGGCAGTCGCGGCCATGGGGCCATTCGAGATTTACGAACAGGCGTTGCGCAACGATCCGGTGTTCCTTGGTGCGATCAAGGAGCGCGATGCCGGCCTGGAAAACCGCGTGATTGGCCGCGCCGGCCTGCTGCCACGGATCGGTTACACCTACAACAAGGGCCGCAACTCGTCCAAGGCGACGTCTCTGGATGATCGTGCGCGCAATCGCACCGATGAGCGCAACTACAACAGTTACGGCTCGGCGCTCACGGTGCAGCAACCGCTGCTCGATTACGAGGCTTATGCGGCGTATCGCAAAGGTGTGGCGCAGTCGTTGTTCGCCGACGAAGCGTTTCGCGGCAAGAGTCAGGAACTGTTGGTGCGCGTGCTGGATAACTACACCAAAGCCTTGTTCGCCCAGGACCAGATCGACATCGCCCAGGCGAAGAAGAAGGCCTACGAACAGCAGTTCCAGCGGAACGAACACATGTTCAAGCAGGGCGAGGGCACGCGCACCGATATTCTCGAAGCCGAGTCGCGCTATGAGCTGGCGACTGCCGAGGAAATCGAAGCGCGTAATGAGCAGGATGCTGCCTTGCGTGAGCTCGGGGCGCTGGTCGGCGTGCCGGCGGTGGATATCGGTGATCTGGCGCCGCTTGGTCAGCAATTCCAGACCTTCACCCTGCAACCGGCCAACTTCGACACCTGGCATGAACTGGCGATCAGCAACAACCCGAACCTCGCTTCGCAGCGTCAGGCCGTGGAAGTGGCGCGCTATGAAGTCGAACGCAACCGCGCCGGGCATCTGCCGAAAGTCAGTGCTTATGCCTCTATGCGCGACAACGAGTCCGAAAGCGGCAACACCTATAACCAGCGCTACGAAACCAACACCATCGGCCTTGAAGTCAGCGTGCCGCTGTACGCCGGCGGCGGGGTGTCGGCCTCGACACGGCAAGCCAGCCGCACCATGGAGCAGGCCGAATACGAACTGGATGGCAAAACCCGCGAAACCTTGATCGAACTGCGCCGCCAGTTCAGCGCCTGCCTCTCGGGCGTGAACAAATTGCGTGCTTATCAGAAGGCTTTGAAGTCGGCCGAGGCGCTGGTGGTCTCGACCCGACAAAGCATTCTGGGCGGCGAACGCACCAATCTCGATGCGTTGAACGCCGAGCAGCAACTGTTCACCACCCGCCGCGACCTGGCCCAGGCACGCTACGACTACCTGATGGCCTGGACCAAATTGCATTACTACGCCGGGACGCTGAATGAGCAGGATCTGGCGCGGGTGGACGAAGCATTTGTGGTCGCGCAACAGCCCTCACCCTGACCCTCTCCCAGGGGGAGAGGGGACCGATCCGGGGAGATTGGCGAGATGCACCGACTTGAACGAGCTGTGCTGAATCCGTAATCGACTGTTTTTCTCAGGTCGCTGAATGACTGAAGACAACACGGTCGGCGCCCTCTCCCACAGGGAGAGGGCTGACCGAGTGGCCTGCGATAGCTGCATAGACCTGAACCACCGAGCTGGACGCAGGTT